>NZ_JBSFNN010000058.1:0-41930 GCF_053587115.1 Streptomyces sp. NPDC003697 | reverse complement strand
CGAGTGGGGGTACCCCCTGCTCGAGCGGAGCCGAGAGCTTGGGGGAGCGTGCCGGGCGTCGCGACGGGGCGAACGTTGCCTGCCGCGGCACTAGCCCGCCGTGCGGGCGGGGAGCGTGTCGGGGAACAGCCCCAGGCGGTGCGCGACCGCCGCCGCCTCGCCCCTTCCCGAGACCCCCAGCTTCCCCAGGATGTTCGAGACGTGCACGCTGGCCGTCTTGGGCGAGATGAACAGTTCCTCGGCTATCTGGCGGTTGGTGCGGCCGACGGAGACCAGGCGCAGGACGTCCCGTTCCCGGCTGGTCAGGCCGAGCGATCCGGCGGGGTCGTCGGCCCCGGGCCCGCGACGCGCGGCGGGGCCGAGGGTGAGCCGGGCGCGCTGGGCGAGCCGGCCGACGGAGTCGGCGAGCGGGCGGGCGCCCAGGTGCTCGGCGACGGCGTGGGCCAGCCGCAGCAGCTCCGTGGCGCGCTCGCGCCCGTCCTCGTCGCCGACCGGGCCGCCCCGGTGCCCGGGACAGGGTACGAGCAGGGCCTCGGCCAGACGGCATCGCACGCGGGCGAGGTCGTACGGACGCTCCAGCGGTTCGAAGGCCGCGACGACCTCCGCCCACTCCTCCGGGTCTCCGCGGCCCTCGGCGCGCAGCACTTCGGCGCGCACCCACCGTGCGTAGGCCTGCCAGACGGGCACGTTGGCGGCGAGGGACTTGGCGGCCTGCCCGATGCGTTCGAGGACCTCCGGGCGTCCCGGACCGGCCGCGGGCAGGCCGGCGGCGCGGCTCTCCACGGTCGCGGCGGTGACCAGCAGCGGCCAGCCGTAGCGCTGGGTGCCGGGCGGGAAGCCGGCGTCCAGGGCGCGCGCCAGTTCGGTGCGGGCGTCCAGCAGGCGGCCCTCTCCCGCGGCGACGCCGACGGCGATGCGGGACAGCGGCAGGCAGTGCTGGGGCGCGTCGGAGTGGGTGCCGAAGTGACCGCGGGCGGCGTGGAGCTGCCCGGCGGCCTCGGTCAGGTCACCGCGGGCCAGGGCGAGTTCGGCCCGGATGCGGGCGTGGAAGCCGCGCGGCTGGGCGCTCTGGCCCACCCGCTCGGACCGGGTGGCCGCCTCCGCCGCCTCGTCCCAGCGGCCCAGCGTGTACAGGGACTCGGCGAGGTTGCCCCACACCCACGCCTCGTGGTCCAGGTAGCCGAAGCGCCGCGTGTACGCGAGGCCCTCCTCCATGAGGGGGACGGCCTCACGGGACCGTCCGATCCCCTCCAGCTCGGAGGGCAGGTTCACATAGGAGCGACCCGCGACGGCCGACAGACCCTCCTCGAGGGTGCGCCGGTTGACCTCGTACATCTCGGCCAGCCCCGCCTCGATGTCACCGGCCTGGACCATCAGGCCGCCCAGGGTGAGGCGCGCGCTCATCTCTGTCTCGCAGGCGCCCACCATGCGCGCGTACTCCACGGCCCGCTCGGCGGCGGAGAAGGTGTCGGGGCCGGGGGCGTGCACCATGGACCAGTTGGCGACGTTGGCCAGTACCTCGGCGTGCACCTCGGACGGCGGCAGCCCGCGCACCAGGTCCTGTGCGGTGGCCAGTTCCTGCCAGCCGTCGCCCTGGGCCTTCGACTGGACCAGGCGGGAGCGCTGCACCCAGAACCAGGCGGCGCGGAGGGGATCTCCGCCGCCCGCACCGTGGGCCGGGTGCGCGGCGGGGTCGCGGTCGTCCTCCAGCAGGCGCAGCGCCCGTCTGGTGATCTTCAGTGCGCGTTCGCGTTCCCCGCAGAAGCGGCCCGCGACGGCGGCCTCGGCCATCAGGTCGAGGTAGCGCAGGGGGGTGGCGGCGGGTTCGCAGCCGCCGGGGGCGCCGCCGCGCCGTCCCGGCGGTGCGGAGGGGTAGGCGTCCGTGTAGTCGACGGTGCGCAGGCGGGCCCGGACACCCTCCGGCGCGATGTCCCACAGGTTCATCGCCCGCTCCAGCAGCCCCAGTTGCTCGCTGTAGGCGTGTCGGGCGCGGGCCGCGACGGAGGCGTCCAGGACGGCGGGCAGGGCCTTGGCCGGATCGTGGGCGTGGTACCAGTAGCTGGCCAGCCGCATGACGCGCTGGTCCGGAGGGACGAGGCTCGGGTCGGTCTCCAGGGCCTCGGCGTAACGGCGGTTGAGGCGCGAGCGCTCGCCGGGCAGCAGGTCGTCGCTGACGGCCTCGCGGACCAGGGAGTGCCGGAAGCGGTAGCCGTCGCCGCTGGGCGCGGCGATGAGGATGTTGGCGTTCACCGCGGCGCGCAGGGCCTCGATGAGGTCGTCCTCGCCGAGCCCGGCGACGGCGGCGATGAGCCGGTACTCGACGGTGGAGCCGCCCTCGGCGACGATCCGGGCGATCCGCTGGGCCGGCTCGGGCAGTTTCTCGACCCGGACGAGGAGCAGGTCGCGCAGGGAGTCGCTGAGGCTGGTGCGGCAGCCCTCGTGCGCGGCGACGGCGAGTTCCTCGACGAAGAAGGCGTTACCGTCGGAGCGCTCGAAGATCTCGTCGACCTGGGCGGGATCGGGTTCGGTGGCGAGGATTCCGGCGATCTGGCGGCCCACCTCCTGCCGGTTGAACCGGGCGAGCTCGATCCGGCGGACGGTGCGCATCCGGTCGAGTTCGGCGAGCAGGGGACGCAGCGGGTGCCGGCGGTGGATGTCGTCGGAGCGGTAGCTCGCCAGGACGAGGAGGCGGCCGGTGCCCAGCGTGCGGAAGAGGTAGGTGAGGAGGTGGCGGGTGGAGGCGTCGGCCCAGTGCAGGTCCTCCAGGGCGACGACGACGGTGTGCTCGGCGGCGACGCGTTCCAGCAGGCGCGCGGTGAGCTCGAAGAGGCGGGCCATGCCCTCCTCGTGGTGCCGGCCGGGCCGGCGTGCGGTGGACTGCTCGCCCAGTTCGGGCAGCAGCCGGGCCAGTTCCTCCTCCTGGCCGGCGGCCGCGGCGGCCAGGGCGTCGGGCAGCTCACGGCGCAGGGCGCGCAGCGCGGAGGAGAACGGGGCGAAGGGCAGCCCGTCGGCGCCGATCTCCACACAGCCGCCGAGCGCGACGACGGCGCCCCGGCGGCGGGCGGCGGCGGCCCACTCCTCGATGAGGCGGGTCTTGCCCACTCCGGCCTCGCCGCCGAGCAGCACCGCCTGCGGCTCGGCCGCCGCCGCCCGGGTGAGCGCCTCGTTCAGCGTGTGCAGCTCTTCGGTGCGGCCGACGAACACGGGACTGACGGACCTGGTCTCCACAGCCCTGAGCATCGCACGGCGCTCCGGCACCGCGGCACCGGTTTTCCCCTGGGCGGACGGGTGGGGCGGGTTGCCGTCCGCGGAGACCGGTGCCGCGGGGTGCCCGCCGGAACCGTGCGGAAGGCCGGGGCCCGTGCGGCCGGCCTTCCTGCCCCCGGTGCTCACGCGGCGCGGGTGAACCGGTGCCTGCGGGGAGGCCGGGTGTCGGTCCGGGCCTCGGGGTCCTGGCGGGCGGCCGCGCGCCGGCCGTCCACCGCCTCGCGGACCAGGCGTTCGTGGTCGGCCCGGCGGCGCAGCTCCGCGGCCCGCATCTTCTGCAGCTCGTACTCGAACATGGTGTCTCCCGTGGTGGAGGGGTGCCCGGCGACGTTCGCCGGCGATGTCCCTCACCCTCGTCCCCCAGGGGGTGCCACCACATCGGGAGAGTTCCGCATCTTCGTCGGACGCGGGGCCTTAAGGAGGGCCTTAGAGCCTGTCGTCCGGATCAGCCAGGCTCAGAAGTGCGGCGCCTTCCGGCCGGCCCGAGCGGGGTCCGGTGCGTACGGCGGCCAGGCGGAGGAGGGGCCTCGGGCCGCCGCGGGCGTCTGCGCCGGCTGCGGGGAGGCCCCCTCTTCCGGTCGGGTGCGTCTCAGCCGGCCGAGGGCAGGCCGAGCAGGACGTCGGTGTACTTCAGGACGGCCAGCAGCAGGCCGACGACGCCGAGCGCGACGCCCGCCCAGGCGACGGACTTGATCCACGGCGCCTGCGGCCGGCCGGGGGCGCCGAACGCGGGCCGGGCGAGGACCACCACCCCGACGATCAGCGCGACCAGCGCGAACAGTCCGCTCCACAGCGCGGTCGCGTGCCAGGCGTCGCCGTAGACCTCCTTGATCTGCCGGGCGACGCTCGCGGAGGACGACGTCTGCAGCTGGCCGATGAGCTGTTCGCGCGCCCCGGCCACGGTGCCGAGCCAGCTGCCGGTGAGCGAGACGGTGCCGAGCGCGGCGGCGACGACGGCGCCCGCACCCTGGCCGGCCCCGGACGGTCCGGCCCCGGCGGTACCGGCGTCGCTCCGGTCGGCGCCGCTTCCGTCGGCGTCCTTCGCGTCCGCGCCGGAATCGGCACCGGCCCCTTCCGCGCCCGTCCCTTCCGCGCCGGCCCCGTCGGCGTCGGCTGCGTTCGCGCCGGTCCCGCCCGCGCCGGTCCCCTCGCCCTCGGGGCGCGAGGCGTCGGTTCCTTCGGCGGCTGCGGCACTCCCGGCACCCTGCGTCTCGGCCCGGGTCGCCCCGTCACCGTGGTCGGACGCGGTGACGCCCGCCGTCTCCCGGTCGTTCCTCACCTCGGCCGCCCTGCCGGCGGCTCCGGTTTCGTCTGCACTCTTGCTACCCATGCTTCGCACGGTACGGACGCTCTCTGAGAGGCGCCTTAATGATCGTCGGCCATCGGGGTGGAACGGCGGGCCGACCGGGTCATGCGCCCCGCCCGGCCCACTCGGGGGCGAGCACGGACCAGACCTCGATGTCCTGGCGCACACCCCGGTAGGGATAGTGCGCCCGGAGCACGCCGTCGCGGGTCATGCCCAGGCGGCGCGCCACGGCGACGCTCGGCGCGTTGGCCGAGGACGCGCACCACTCGACCCGGTGCATCCCCCGCTCGTCGAACGCCCAGTCGATGAGCACCCGCGCGCCCCGGGTGACCAGCCCCCGCCCGGTGCCGGCCGGCTCCAGCCAGCAGCCCAGCTCGCAGGTGCCGGTGGCGGCGTCGAACACGCGGAACAGCAGGCCGCCCACCAGCGTCCCGTGCAGCCACAGCCCGTGCAGGAAGCCGGTGTCGGCGGCGCGTTTGTCGGCGTAGGACTGCAGGACGGCGCGCGCGGAGTCGGCGTCCGTGGCCGTCGAGCCGAACGGGACGTGGCGGGTGACGAAGTCACGTCCGCGGTCCAGGTGCGCCAGGAACTCCTCGGCGTGCCAGGGTTCCAGGGGTCGCAGTTCGGCGTCGTCACCCAGGGATATCGCGTACATCCTGCTGCCGCTCCTTCGCCAGTACGGCCGCCACCTCGGCGTCCGTCGCCGCGGCCAGCCTCTCATGGGCGGTCCGGCACTCGGGCGGCTCGATGCTGATCCGCGGCAGCACGCGGTCCAGCCGGCGCGGCAGCCACCAGTTGGCGGCGCCGAGCAGGTGCATCAGGGCGGGCACCAGGAGGGTGCGCAGGACGAAGGCGTCCAAGGCGACGGCGGCGGCCAGCGCGATGCCGAACATCGCGATCACACGGTCGCCGCTGAGCACGAAGGCGAGGAAGACCGAGATCATGATGACCGCGGCGGAGTTGATCACGCGGCTGGTCTCGGCGAGGCCGACGCGCACGGCCACCCGGTTGTCACCGGTCTCCAGCCACTCCTCGTACATCCGGCTGACCAGGAAGACCTGGTAGTCCATGGAGAGCCCGAACAGGACCGACACCATGATCACGGGCAGGAACGGCTCGATGGGGCCCGCGCGGCCGAGGCCGAGCAGTTCACTCCCCCAGCCCCACTGGAAGATCGCGACGACCACGCCGAAGGCGGCGGCCACGGCGGCGACGTTCATCGCGGCGGCCTTGAGGGGGATGCCGACGGACCGGAAGGCGAGCAGCAGCAGCACGCAGCCCAGGCCGATGACGGCGCCGACGAAGACGGGCAGCTTGCCGACGATGACGGCGGCGAAGTCGTCGTAGCCGGCGGTGACCCCGCCGACCTGTACGTCGAGCGAGGTGCCGGTCTCCGCACGGGGCAGCACGTCGGTGCGCAGCCGGTCGACCAGGTCGCTGGTCCGCTCCGACTGCGGCGCGGAGTCGGGGACGACGGTGAGGTACGCCGTGTCGCCTGCGCTGTTGTACGTCACCGGGGTGACCGCGGCGACGCCGTCGGTGCCGTGCAGGCCGGTGCCGAGGTTGTCCAGGGCGAGCCGGTCCTCGGCGCCCGCCACTTTCGTCACCAGGGTCAGGGGCCCGTTGACGCCGGGGCCGAAGCCCTCGGCGACGAGGTCGTACGCCTTCCGCGTGGTCGTGGCGGCGGGGTCGTTGCCCTGGTCGGAGGTGCCGAGGCGGAGGGAGAGGGTGGGCAGGGCCAGGACGGTGACGACCACCAGGGCGAGGGCGCCCAGGAGCCTGGGGTGGCGCTCGACGAAGGCCGACCAGCGGGCGGCGAACCCGGTGGGCACCTCCGGCTCGGGCCCGTGCTCGGCCAGCCGGCGCCGCTCGCGCCGGCTCAGTGCGCGGGGCCCGATGAAGGACAGCAGGGCGGGCAGCAGGGTGACGGAGGCCGCCACGGTGAGCATCACCGTCAGGGACGCGGCCACGGCGACCCCGTTGAGGAACCGCAGACGCAGGATGAGCATGCCCAGCAGGGCGATGCACACGGTCGCGCCGGCGAAGACGACGGCGCGACCGGTGGTGGTGACGGCGTTGGTGACCGCCTCGTCGACGCTCAGGCCGCGTTTCAGGCCGCGCCGGTGCCGGGTGACGATGAACAGGGCGTAGTCAATGCCGACGCCGAGCCCGATCAGCAGGCCGAGCATGGGCGCGAAGTCCGCGACCGTCATGGCGTGGCCGAGCAGTCCGATGCCCGCGTACGCGGTGCCGACGCCGACCAGGGCGGTGGCGATGGGCAGCGCGGACGCGGCGAGCGAGCCGAAGGCGAGGAAGAGCACCACGGCCGCCACCACGACGCCGATGATCTCGGCCGTGTGCCCTTGGGACGAATGGCCGGCGACGGCGGTGCCGCCCAGCTCCACCTGGAGCCCGTCGGCCGCGGCCGCCTTCGCGGTGTCGGTCACGGCCCGCGCCTCGGCCGGCGTGACGTCCCCGGCCGGGTCGTCGAAGGTGACGGTCGCGTACGCCGTCCGGCCGTCGGCGCTGATCTGGCCCGTGCCCTGCGCCTTGTACGGGCCTACCACGGAGGCCACACCGGGCAGGTCCGCGATCCGCTCCAGGGTCCGGGTCATCGTCTGCTCGACGTCGGCGTCGCGCACGGAGCCCGGCGCGGTGTGCCAGACGACGGTGTCGCTGTCACCGCCCAGGCCGGGGAAGCCCTTGTGCAGCAGCTGGGTGGCACGGCCCGACTCGGTGCCGGGCACCTCGTAGTCGTTGGAGTAGGCCGAACCGGCGACGGCGCCGGCCGCGGTGACTCCGGCGAAGGTGAGGAGCCAGAGCAGAACGGCGGCGAGCCGGTGCCGAACACACCAGCGTGCAAGGGCTGCCACGAACGTGCCCCCAGAATGGTGGTGATGGTGCATCTTTGACCGGGAACACGGATACGCAGGTGAACGGCCCGCCAAGAACGCAAGAGCAGTGGCGATTATTCCAGGCCAAAAAGATCATTTGCGGCGTTAGTGGTGCTCTTCACAGCCGTAAGGACTGCCTAAACGCCTGGTCAGAGGGGGGCACCTCGCGGCCGCAGGGCCCCCGCCGCTCGGACCCGGCGCCCAAGGCCCTCGGCGCACGGCGCCGACCGGGAGGTTCAGTCGAACTGGTCCCCGAGGGCCATCACCATCACGCCCGCGATCAGCAGCCACAGCGCCCGCCGGGTGCGGCCCCTGGAGCCGAGCACCGCGGCCAGGGCGCAGACGGCGGCCCCGGCGGCGTAGGCGACCGGGACGAGGGCCGGGGACGCCCCGGCGAGGCGCAGCAGCGAGGCGGCGAGCCCGGCGAGTGCCAGCAGTACCCCGGCGCCGCCCGCCGTCCAGCGGGCGCGGCGGGCGTCCTCGACCGGGTCCTCGGCGTGGTCGGCGCCGGCGTCAGCGGCTTCGCCGGTGACGGCGCTCTCGCCCGTACCGGCGTCGGCGGCGGTCTCGGCTGCGGCCGTCGGGGCGGCGTCAGGGGCGCCGGCGTCAGCGGTGTCGCCGGTGCCGGCGTCGGCGGCGGCCGTCTCGGCCGCGGCCGACGGACCGGCGTAGGCGCCGGCGCCAGCGGTGTCGGCGGGGTGGGCGACGCCGTGAGCGTCAGCGTGCGTGCCGGCGGCGGTCTCGGTCAGGGCTCCCGCGTCGGCGGCGTCGACGCCGACGTCAGCGGTCTCGTGCGTGCCGTCGGCGGCGGTCTCGGCTACGGCCGTCTCGCCGGCGTCGGCGGTCTCGCCGGCGTCGGCGGTCTCGCCGGCGTCGGCCTCGGTGGCCGTCTCGGCTGTGCCGTCACCGGTGCCGTGCCCATGGGCGGCCGCGGCACAGTGCCCGGTCCGGGGCCCCGCGGCGCGCCCGGGGCCGTCCCCCGTCCAGGGTCCGCGGGCCTCCCGCGGGGCGCGTACGCCGGCGCCCTCGACGTCCTCCCCGTCGAATATCCCGGGGTGCGTTTCGGAATCGGCGCGTCCACTCATGCCGCGCGAGCGTAGCGCCTCGGGCCGGGACGCCCGGATCCGGGTCCGGGTCCGGGCACGTACCGGTGGCGGCATGCCGAGGGGGACGCACCGGGTGTGGTGCGTCCCCCTCCGCTCGGGCCGGTGGGCCGGCTCCGGCGCGCCGGCCGGCGAACCGGCCGGACCCGCGCGGCGCACTGCCCGGCGCGGGCTCAGCCCTCGCCGACGCCCAGCTTCTCCAGGATCAGCTCCTTGACCCGGGCGGCGTCGGCCTGGCCGCGCGTGGCCTTCATGACCGCGCCGACCAGGGCGCCGGCCGCGGCCACCTTGCCGCCGCGGATCTTGTCCGCGACGGCCGGGTTGCCCGCGATCGCCTCGTCGACGGCGGCGGTCAGCGCGCCCTCGTCGGAGACGACCTTCAGGCCGCGCTTGTCGACGACCTCGTCCGGCTCGCCCTCGCCGGCGAGGACGCCCTCGATGACCTGACGGGCCAGCTTGTCGTTCAGGTCGCCGGCGGCGACCAGCTCGGTCACCCGGGCGACCTGCTTCGGCGTGATCGCCAGCTCCTCCAGGGCCTTGCCCGACTCGTTGGCGTTGCGGGCGAGCTCGCCCATCCACCACTTGCGGGCGGCGGCCGCGTCGGCGCCCGCCTCGATCGTCGCGACGATCGGCTCCAGCGCGCCGGCGTTGACGATCGCCTGCATGTCGGTGGCGGAGATCCCCCACTCCTCACGCAGCCGGTTCCGGCGCACCAGGGGCAGCTCCGGCAGCGAGGCCCGCAGCTTCTCGACCCACTCACGCGAGGGCGCGACGGGCACCAGGTCGGGCTCCGGGAAGTACCGGTAGTCCTCGGCCTCCTCCTTCACGCGGCCCGAGGTCGTGGACCCGGTGTCCTCGTGGAAGTGGCGGGTCTCCTGGATGATCGTGCCGCCGTCGCCCAGGACGGCCGCGTGCCGCTGGATCTCGTAGCGGCAGGCGCGCTCCACCGAGCGCAGCGAGTTGACGTTCTTCGTCTCGCTGCGGGTGCCGAACGTGTCGCTGCCCTTGGGCATGAGCGACAGGTTCACGTCGCACCGCATCTGGCCCATCTCCATACGGGCCTCGGACACGCCGAGGGCCCGGATGAGCTCGCGCAGCTCGCGGACGTACGCCTTGGCCACCTCGGGGGCGCGCTCGCCGGCGCCCACGATGGGCTTGGTGACGATCTCGATCAGCGGGATGCCGGCGCGGTTGTAGTCGAGCAGCGAGTGGTCGGCGCCGTGGATACGGCCCGTCGCGCCGCCCACGTGCGTGGACTTGCCGGTGTCCTCCTCCATGTGGGCGCGCTCGATCTCCACGCGGAAGGTCTCGCCGTCCTCCAGCTGCACGTCGAGGTAGCCGTCGGAGGCGATCGGCTCGTCGTACTGGGAGGTCTGGAAGTTCTTCGGCATGTCCGGATAGAAGTAGTTCTTCCGGGCGAAGCGGCACCACTCGGCGATCTCGCAGTTCAGCGCGAGACCGATCCGGATGGCGGACTCCACGCCGGTCGCGTTGACGACCGGGAGGGCGCCGGGCATGCCGAGGCAGGTCGGGCAGGTCTGCGAGTTCGGCTCCGCGCCGAGCGCGGTCGAGCAGGCGCAGAACATCTTGGTCCTGGTGCCGAGTTCCACATGGACCTCGAGGCCCATGACGGGGTCGTACGACGCCAGCGCGTCCTCGTACGACACCAGGTCGGTCGTGGTGGTCACGGTGAAACTTCCCTCTCAGCCCAGCAGGACGTCGTCGTCGCCCAGCCGCTTCAGCTCGCGGTAGAGGATGGCCAGGCCGGTGGCGACGCCGGCGGCGGTCACGACGGCGTCGATCAGCCGCAGCGTGTCGTTCTCGACGCGGGCCTTCTTGATCTGCTTGGCGACGCCGATCGCGCCGAACGCGGTGGCGGCCATGGACATGTACGTTCCGGACTTGGACTTCTTGAAGCCCTTGGCCTTGGTCAGTGCACTCACAGCGACGGAGCCTCCTCGAGCAGCGGGTGTCCCCACTTTTTCACGAAGGCGGCCTCGACGGCGGCCCCCACCTTGTACAGCCGGTCGTCCTGCAGCGCCGGGGCGATGATCTGCAGGCCCACCGGGAGGTTGTCCTCGGGCGCCAGGCCGCACGGCAGCGACATGGCCGCGTTGCCCGCCAGGTTGGTCGGGATGGTGCACAGGTCGGCGAGGTACATCGCCATCGGGTCGTCGGCGCGCTCGCCGATCGGGAAGGCGGTGGTCGGGGTCGTCGGGGAGACGATCACGTCGACCTGCTCGAACGCCGCGTCGAAGTCCTGCTTGATCAGCGTGCGGACCTTCTGGGCGCTGCCGTAGTAGGCGTCGTAGTAGCCGGAGCTCAGTGCGTACGTACCGAGCATGATCCGGCGCTTGACCTCGGCGCCGAAGCCGGCCTCGCGGGTGAGCGAGGTGACCTCCTCGGCGGAGCGGCTGCCGTCGTCGCCGACGCGCAGGCCGTAGCGCAGGCCGTCGAAGCGGGCCAGGTTGGAGGAGCACTCGGACGGCGCGATCAGGTAGTACGCCGACAGGGCCAGGTCGAAGGACGGGCAGTCCAGCTCGACGATCTCCGCGCCCAGCTCCTTCAGCAGTTCGACCGACTCGTCGAACCGCTGGACGACGCCGGCCTGGTAGCCCTCGCCGCGGAACTGCTTGACGACGCCGACGCGCATACCGGCGACCGAGCCGTTGCGGGCGGCCTCGACGACCGGCGGGACCGGGGCGTCGATGGACGTGGAGTCCATCGGGTCGTGCCCGGCGATCACCTCGTGCAGCAGGGCCGCGTCCAGGACCGTGCGGGCGCAGGGACCGCCCTGGTCGAGGGAGGACGAGAAGGCGACCATGCCGTAGCGGGAGACCGCGCCGTAGGTCGGCTTCACGCCGACCGTGCCGGTGACGGCGGCCGGCTGGCGGATGGAGCCGCCGGTGTCCGTGCCGATGGCGAGCGGGGCCTCGTAGGAGGCGAGGGCGGCGCTCGAACCGCCGCCGGAACCGCCCGGGATCCTGGTGAGGTCCCACGGGTTGCCGGTGGGCCCAAAGGCGCTGTTCTCGGTCGAGGACCCCATGGCGAACTCGTCCATGTTGGTCTTGCCGAGGATCACGACGTCGGCGGCCTTCAGCCGCTTGGTGAGCGTCGCGTCGTAGGGCGGGATCCAGCCTTCGAGGATCCTGGAGCCGACGGTCGTCGGCACGCCCTCGGTGGTGAAGATGTCCTTCAGCGCGAGCGGCACGCCGGCCAGCGGGCCGAGCTTCTCGCCGCGCGCCCGCTTCTCGTCGACGGCGCGGGCCTGCGCCAGGGCGCCCTCGCGGTCGACGTGCAGGAAGGCGTGCACCTTCTCGTCGACCGCCTCGATCCGGGCGAGGTGGGCCTCGGTGACCTCGACGGCCGTGAGTTCGCCGGAGGCGATCCTGCCGGCGATCTCGGCGGCCGTGAGCTTGATGATGGGGCTGTCCGTCATGGCTGGTTACTCCTCCCCCAGGATCTGCGGCACCCTGAAACGCTGCTGCTCCTGTGCCGGGGCGCCGGACAGCGCCTGCTCGGGGGTGAGCGACGGACGGACCTCGTCCGCGCGCATGACGTTGGTCAGCGGCAGCGGGTGGGAGGTCGGCGGTACGTCTCGGTCGGCGACCTCACTGACGCGGGCGACCGCGCCGATGATGTCGTCCAGCTGTCCCGCGAAGTGGTCGAGCTCTTCGGGCTTCAGCTCCAGACGCGCCAGCCGGGCGAGGTGGGCGACCTCCTCGCGCGTGATGCCAGGCATGCAGCGATCCTCTGGGGTGAGTGTGTGTGGTTCGGGCCTAGGGCCTGTCGTCACCTTCCCGGTCCGGCGACGCGGCGGGCGTGCGGGCCAGGCGTCGCGCGGCGGTCGGAAATGTGGCGTCAGGCTCCAATCCTATGGGGCCGCGCCCGGTGCCCGTGAAACGGTTTCCCCCGCGTCCCCCGGCCGGGACGTCCGCCGGCGCCCGATCCGGACCCCGCCGCGCCGGAAGAGCGGCCGCCGCGGGCCGAGCGGTCAGGCCGCCGGCCGGCCGGTACGGCCGCGCAGGTCACTCCTCGGCCGCCGCCGCGGGCAACGCCGCGGCGGGCCGCTGCCAGCCGCGCGACCCGCGGGCCCGCAGCCACGCCGTGGTCTCCCCGGGCGGCATCGCGGCCGCGACCAGCCACCCCTGGACGGCGTCGCAGCCGAGGTCACGCAGCCGCTCCCAGGTCTCGTCGTCCTCGACGCCCTCGGCGACGACGAGCAGACCGAGGGAGTGCGCGAGGTCGACCGTGCAGCGCACGATCTCGGCGTCCTGGGTGTCCACGGCCAGCCGGGCCACGAACGAACGGTCGATCTTCAGCTCGCTCACCGGCAGCCGGCGCAGATGCACCAGCGAGGAGTAGCCGGTGCCGAAGTCGTCCAGCGACATCTTCACCCCGTGCCCGGTCAGCGCGTGCAGCGTGTCGGCGGCGCGCTGCGGGTCCTCCAGCAGGACGTGCTCGGTGATCTCCAGTTGCAGCGCTCCGGCCGGGACGCCGTGCCGGGCCAGCCGGGCGGCCACCGATCCGGCGAAGCCGGGGCTGTGGACGTCGCGTGGGGAGACGTTGACGGCGACCGGCACGACCAGGCCCTGGGCCCGCCACGCGGCGACCTGCCCCAGGGCGGTCTCCAGCACGTACTCCGTCAGGTGGGGCATCAGTCCGGAGGACTCGGCGATCGCGATGAACTCGTCCGGCGGCACCTTGCCCCGCTCGGGATGCACCCAGCGCACCAGGGCCTCCAGCCCGGCGACCTGTCCGTCGAAGCGCACCTTGGGCTGGTAGTGCAGCTCGACCTCGTGCGCGTCGAGGGCGCGGCGCAGATCGCCCAGCAGGCCGAGCCGGTCGGGCGTGTTGGAGTCCCGTTTGGACTCGTACACCTCCACGCCCGTGCGGTCCCGCTTCGCCTGGTACATCGCCACGTCGGCCCGGCGCAGCATGCCCTCGGCGTCCAGGGCGTGGTCGGGGAAGACGGCGACCCCGGCGCTGGCCTCCAGCACCAGCGTGAGCCCGTCGAGGTCGAGCGGGGAGCTGAGCGCGGTGACCAGCGCGCGGGCGGCCCGGGTCGCGGACGTGGTGGAGTCGGCGACGGGCAGTAAGACGGCGAACTCGTCGCCGCCGAGCCGGGCGGCCTCCGCCCCTCGCGGCAGCGCCACCCGCAGCCGGTCGGCGATCTGGAGGAGCAGCCGGTCACCGGCGAGGTGCCCGAGGGTGTCGTTGACGGACCGGAAGCGGTCCAGGTCGATCAGCATCAGGGCGGACCGGGCGCCGATGCGTTCGGCGTCGTCGAGGGCGGTCCAGATCCGCTCCAGGAGCCACTGCCGGTTGGGCAGCCCGGTGAGCGGGTCGCGCAACTGCTCCTCGGCGCGGGCGCGGGCCATCCACAGGGTGGAGTCGAGGGCGATGAGCGGGACGGAGAACAACGGCAGCAGCACGGGCTTGGCGACGGCGACCACGCAGAGCAGGGGTGCTATGCCGAGCAGCGCGACCGCGATCAGGCCGTGCCGGACGAGGGCGGTGCGGGCCACGGTGGGCAGGCTCCCGCCGCGCGGGGTGTTCACGTACCACAGCAGGACCCGGGAGACCGCGAGGTAGGCGGCCGCGACGAGGATCACCTGGACGGAGGTGCCGGCGTCCCAGGTGCCCGGGTCCCAGGGCTCCTCCACGGTCGGCACGCGGCCGGACGCGGCCAGCACCAGGGCTCCGGCGCCGATGCCGAGGAGGTCCGCGGCGCCGAGGAGCACGCCCTGCCGCCGGCGGTGGCGGCGGGCCGCGCCGACCAGGACGACGATCGTGAGGCTGACCAGGCCGGCGGCCACCCAGCCGTAGAGCAGCAGCACGGCGAGGGTGAGGGCGGCGCCCGAGCCGGCGCCGCCCCACCAGCGGGCGCGGCCGAGTGCGACGAAGTGGCCGACGATGACTCCGGTCAGCACGGCCAGGGACCAGCCGGCGGTGCCGGAGGGGAAGAGCGCGTGGCCGCCGGCGAAGGCCGCGTACAGGCCCGCGGCGAAGGTGAGCCCGGCGGCCGCGACGACCGCCGCGGGCAGTGCGGGCCAGGACGGGGGGCGGTCGGTGTCGCCCGGGTGGGAGGGGCGGGGTGCGGCTTCGGCGGCCGGCTGCGCGGAGCCGCGCTCCTCGGTGACGGCGTACGGCCCGAGGGCGCACGCCTCCGTGCCCGCACGCTCCGAAGTCCGCCCCCGGCACCCCCGCCATGCGCCGGTCATCCGGCGCAACCGCGAGGGCCCGGTGGCGCTCTCGGTCGGTTCCATTCCCGTCCCTCTCACAACCGGCGGTGCCCACGCCACGCGGCCCGATGCCCGACTCCCCTGCGGCGGCACGGCGTTGGGAACCCCTTTCCCCGTGCCCGTGACGTGTGCGGGAATGCTCCGACCCCGGCTGGGCACGGCAGGTGGCAACCTCAACAGTAGGCCGCTGAAGGCTGTCACGGGCAGCGGTCGCCGACGGTTGCCCGAATGCGCCCCGGCCACCCGTATGCATCTGATATGCGCCGATCGGGTGGCCTTCAACCACTACTCCTCGGTTGGAAGGGCGACTTCGGCCGCGTCCTGCCGCCCTCGTTCCAGCAGGACGGTGAAACCGTCCTCGTTCAGGACCGGCACCTTGAGCTGCACCGCCTTGTCGTACTTCGATCCGGGGTTGTCGCCCACCACGACGAACGAGGTCTTCTTCGAGACCGACCCGGTCACCTTCGCGCCCCGGCTCTGCAGCGCGTCCTTGGCGCCGTCGCGCGTGAAGCGCTCGAGCGTGCCGGTGACCACCACGGTCAGGCCTTCGAGCGGGCGCGGCCCCTGGTCCTCGTCGGCACCCTCCTCCTCCATCCGGACGCCCGCGGCCCGCCACTTGCGGAGGATCTCCTGGTGCCAGTCCTCGGCGAACCACTCCTTGAGGGAGGCGGCGATGATCGTGCCGACACCGTCGGTGGCGGCCAGCTCCTCCTCACTGGCCTGTTCGATGCGCTCGATGGAGCGGAACTCGCGCGCGAGTGCCTCGGCGGCCACCGGCCCGACATGACGGATCGACAGGCCCGTGAGGATCCGGGCGAGTGGACGCTCCTTGGCGGCGGCGATGTTGTCCAGCATCGCCTGCGCGTTCTTCTTCAGCTCGCCCTGCTGGTTCGCGAAGACCGTGGCGACCTTCTCCTCGCCGGTCCTCGGGTCGTGCTTGGGCAGACCGCTGTCCTGGTCGAGCACGTACGCCTTGATGGGCAGCAACTGCTCGACGGTGAGGTCGAAGAGGTCGCCCTCGTCCTTCAGCGGCGGCTCGGCGGGCTCCAGCGGCTTGGTGAGGGCGGCCGCGGCGACGTAGCCGAAGTGCTCGATGTCCAGCGCCTTGCGGCCGGCGAGGTAGAAGAGGCGCTCACGCAACTGGGCCGGGCACGCCCGCGCGTTCGGGCAGCGCAGGTCCACGTCGCCCTCCTTCATCGGCCGAAGCGGCGTCCCGCACTCGGGGCACTCCGACGGCATCACGAACTCGCGCTCGCTGCCGTCCCTCAGGTCGACGACGGGGCCGAGGATCTCCGGGATGACGTCACCGGCCTTGCGCAGCACCACCGTGTCGCCGATCAGGACGCCCTTGGCCTTGACGACGTCCTGGTTGTGCAGCGTGGCGAACTCGACCTCGGAGCCGGCCACGGTCACCGGCTCGACCTGCGCGTACGGCGTGACCCGGCCCGTCCGGCCCACCCCCACACGGATGTTGACGAGCTTGGTGTTGACCTCCTCCGGCGCGTACTTGTACGCGATGGCCCAGCGTGGCGCACGCGACGTGGAGCCGAGCCGGCCCTGGAGCGGGATCTCGTCGAGCTTGACGACGACGCCGTCGATCTCGTGCGCCACGGAGTGGCGGTGCTCGCCGTAGTGGGCGATGAACTCGCGGACGCCGTCGAGGTCGTCGACCACCCGGTTGTGGGGGGACGTGGGCAGGCCCCAGGACTTCAGCAGTTCGTAGGCCTCGGAGAGCCGGGAGAAGCCCTCGAAGCCCTCCAGCGCGCCGATGCCGTGGACGACCATGTGCAGCGGCAGCGTCGCCGTGACCTTGGGGTCCTTCTGGCGCAGCGAGCCGGAGGCGGAGTTGCGGGGGTTGGCGTACGGCTTCTCGCCGGCGGCCACCCGGCGCGCGTTGAGGTCCTGGAAGGCCTCCATCGGGAAGTACACCTCGCCCCGGATCTCCACCAGGCGCGGGACCGCGTCGCCGCTCAGCCGGTGCGGGATCTCCGCGATCGTCATCACGTTGGGCGTGATGTCCTCGCCGACCCGGCCGTCGCCGCGGGTGGCCGCGCGGGTGAGCCGCCCCTCCTCGTACGTCAGGTTCACCGCGAGGCCGTCGACCTTGAGCTCGCACAGGAAGTGGTGGTCGGGCGTGCCGACGTCCTTGGCGACGCGGTCGGCCCAGGCGGCGAGCCCCGCGTCGTCGAAGACGTTGTCCAGGGAGAGCATGCGCTCGCGGTGCACGACCTCCGCGAGGCCCGTCTCGTACGCCACCGCGACCTTCTGGGTCGGCGAGTCGGGCGTGCGCAGCTCCGGGTACTCCTCCTCCAGCGCCTCCAGGGAGCGCAGGAGCCGGTCGAACTCGGCGTCGCTGATGACCGGCGCGTCCTTGACGTAGTACCGGAAGCGGTGCTCCTCGACCTGTTCCGCGAGCTGCGCGTGCTTCTCCCGTGCCTCGGCGGGCACCGTCGTCTCCGCTTGCTTGTCGCCGGCCACCGTGTTGTCCTCCCGTTACTCTGGGTTGTCCGCGAGTGATCTCGCCGCCTGGACGCAGTGGGCGAGCGCCTGGCGTGCGTACGCGGGGGAAACGCCCGCGAGGCCGCACGCCGGGGTCACGGTGACCGTCTCCGGGAGAAGCCCCGGACGCAGTCCCAGCCTGCGCCACAGCGTCCTGACACCCATGACGCTACTCGCAGGGTCCGACAACGGGCCCTCCGTCGCCGGGACCACTCCGGCGAAGAGCCGGGTACCCCCTTCCACGGCTTCCCCGATCGCCTCGTCGTCACGCTCGGTGAGCAGCGAGGCGTCGAAGGAGATACCGGCGGCACCGGCCCGGCGCAGCAGTGCGAAGGGGACGTCCGGGGCGCAGGAGTGCACGACGACCGGGCCGCGGTGGACGCCGGCGACGTCGCGCAGCGCCGCCTCGACGACCTGCCGGTCCACGGCCCGGTGGGTCCGGTAGCCGCTGGCTGACCTCACCCGGCCGCGCAGCACCGCGGTCAGGGAGGGCTCGTCGAGCTGGAGGACGGGCTGTGCCCCCGGCACGCGCCGCCGCACCTCCGCCAGGTGCAGGCGCAGCCCCTCGGCGAGGGACGCGGCGAGGTCGCGGCAGGCGCCGGCGTCGGAGAGAGCGGCCTCGCCGTTCCTCAGCTCCAGGTTCGCGGCGAGCGTCCACGGCCCGACGGCCTGCACCTTCAGCGGTCCCTCGTAGCCCTGGGTGAACTCCTCCAGCGCGTCGAGGTCCTCACCGAGCCACGCGCGCGCCCGCCTGGTGTCCCGGCCCGGCCTGTCGCTGATCCGCCACCCGCTGGGCTCGACGCGCGCGTACAGCTCGGCGAGTATCCCCGCGGTCCGCCCGATCATGTCCGCGCCGGGCCCGCGCGCGGGCAGTTCCGGCAGGAAGGGGAAGTCCTCGAAGGTCCCGGTGACCGTCCTGACGGCCTCCCGGGCGTCCTCGCCGGGCAGGGATCCGACGCCCGTGGCGGCCGGGAAGCGGTACTCGCTGTTCTCACTCACGCGGGAAGCCTACGGAACGTTCCTCGAACGGTCCGCCGCGACCGCCTCCAGTCGCTGTCGAGGCGGGCCGGAGCGGCCGCGGCCGGTCACCGTCCCGGTCGCACGGTCAGGTCGACGACCTCGGCGTCCTCGGGAAGGTCGAGGGCCATGAGGAGGGCCGTCGCGACGGACTCGGGGTCGATCCACCGACCCGGGTCGTACTCCTTGCCCTCCTGCTGGTGGACCTTGGCCTGCATCGGGCTCGCGGTGCGGCCCGGGTAGACCGAGGTGACCCGGACGCCCGCCGCGTGCTCCTCCTGGCGCAGGGCGTCGGCGAGGGCCTTCAGGCCGTGCTTGGACGCGGCGTACGCGGCCCACTCGGCGTTCGCGTGCAGTCCGGCGCCCGAGTTGACGAAGACGACGTGGCCGCGGGCGGCGCGCAGCTGCGGCAGCAGCAGCCGGGTCAGCTCCGCCGGCGCGATCAGGTTGACGTCGAGCTGGTGGCGCCAGGTCTTCGGGGTGAGCTCCCCCACCGGGCCGAGGTCGACCACGCCGGCGATGTGCAGCAGCGAGTCGACCCGGTCCGGCAGTGTCTGGTGGGAGAGGGCCCAGCTGAGCCGGCCGGGGTCCGCCAGGTCGCCGACCAGGGTCCGCGCGCCGGGGAAGGCGGCGGCCAGTTCCTTCGCCCGGGCCGCGTCGCGGGCGTGCAGCACGATCTCGTCCCCGCGCGCGTGCAGGCGGCGGGCGACGGCCGCGCCGATGCCGGAGCCCGCCCCGGTGATCACATGAGTAGCCATGCCCGCCATGCTCGCACCCCCGGCTCAGCGGTCCGCGAGCGACTCCTCCAGGTAGGCCATGGCCTCGGCCGGCTCGTCGGCGAAGCACATCAGCTCGGCCAGCGGGCGGGGCAGGAACCCTTCCGCGTCCATGCGCTGGAACTGCTCCTTCAGGCCGTCCCAGAAGCCGGCCGTGTTCAGCAGCACCACCGGCTTGTCGGTGCGGCCGTGCTTCTTCAGCTCCAGGATCTCGGTGGCCTCGTCGAGGGTGCCGGTGCCCCCGACCAGGATCACCACCGCGTCGGCCTTCTCCAGCAGCAGCTTCTTGCGCTCGGCCAGGTCCCGTGCGATGACCATCTCGTCGGCGCCGGGCCGCGCCTTCGCCGACAGGAAATCGACCGAGACGCCGACGAGCCGGCCGCCCGCCTCGTGCACGCCGTCCGCGACCACCTTCATCAGACCGCTGTCGCTGCCGCCCCAGACCAGGGTGTGCCCGCCCTTGCCGATCAGCTCGGCGAAGTCGCGGGCGGGGCGGGTGTAGCGGTCGTCGAGGTCGGCGGCGGAGAGGAAGACGCAGATGTTCATGCGCTCAACGGTACGCGGGAAGAATCGCGGGCCCGCGGGCGCTTCCCTCACATGGCTTCTGCACACGAGATCACCATCGAGCACGGCACGCAGCGCGTACGGGTCGTCCGTGACGGCCTGGTCCTGGCCGAGAGCGACCGCCCCCTGGTGCTGCGGGAGACCGGGTGCCCCGCGCGCTACTACCTCCCCGCCGAGGACGTGCGCCTGGACCTGCTGAAGGCATCCGGGACGCACACGCACTGCCCGTTCAAGGGCACGGCGTCGTACTGGTCCCTGCCGGACGCGCCGGACCTGGTGTGGGCGTACCCCGACCCCAAGCCCGCCGTCGCCGAGCTCAAGGACCACCTCTGCTTCTACGACGTGGAGGTCGTGGCCGGCTGACGTGCGGTCCCTCGCCTCTCCACCCGCGCGTGGCACTCTTGACAGTCATGGACAACAAGACCCTCTCGCGTGACGGCACCTCGCTCGCCCAGCACCGCAGCGGGCAGGGGGCCGCGGTCGTCCTGGTCCACGGCGCGATGTCGACGGGCGGCACGCTGGCGCCGCTGGCGGCGGCGCTGTCGGAGCGCTTCTCTGCGGTCGTGTACGACCGGCGGGGGCGGGGCGGGAGCGGGGACACGACGCCCTACGCGGTGGAACGCGAGGTCGAGGATCTCGCCGCGGTGATCGGGGCGGTCGGCGGAGAGGCTGCCCTGTACGGGATCTCGTCGGGCGGCGCGCTGGCGCTCAGGGCGGCGGCGAGCGGGCTGCCGGTGCGCCGGGTGGCGGTGTACGAGCCGCCGTTCGTCCTGGACGAGGAGGGTCTGGGGGAGCGCGCGCAGTACACCAGGGACCTGGCCGAGGCGCTGGGGCAGGGCCGGCGCGGGGACGCGGTCGAGCTGTTCCTCCGGCTCACCGGACTGAGCCCGGAGGTGATCGCCAGCGCCCGCCAGGCGCCCCTGTGGGCCGGCATGGAGGCCCTGGCGCCGACGCTCGCCTACGACGACGCGGTGATGGGCGGCGGCCGGATCCCACGCGACCTGCTCGCCTCGGTCACGGTGCCGGTCCTGGCCCTCGCGGGCGGGGCGAGCCCCGGCTGGCTGCGCGCGGCCACCCAACAGGTGGCGCAGCTCGTGCCGCAGGGGACGTTCCGCACGCTGGAGGGCCAGAGCCACGCGGTGGAGGCGGACGTACTGGCGCCTGTGCTGGCGGAGTTCTTCGCTTCCTGAGCGCCCGGACGGACCGCCGACGGGACCGGGCCGGCCGGCGCGCCGGCGGCGGAACGGGCCGGCGGTGTCAGGCCGCCCCGGCCGTCGCGCGGGCCGTCGAGGCGATCGTCGCCGAGCCCACCACGCGGGTGCCGTCGTACAGGACGACCGCCTGGCCGGGGGCGACGCCGCGCACCGGCTCGGCGAAGGTGACGTGGAGCTCGCCGTCGACCAGCTCGGCGCTCACCTCCGTCTCGTCGCCGTGGGCGCGCAGCTGGGCGGTGTACGTGCCGGGCCCGGACGGGCGCGCGCCGCACCAACGGGGTTTGATCGCGGTCAGGGCGGACACGTCGAGGGCGGACGCCGGGCCGACCGTGACGGTGTTGTCGACCGGCGAGATGTCCAGGACGTAGCGCGGCTTGCCGTCGGGTGCCGGGGTGCCGATGCGCAGGCCCTTGCGCTGGCCGATGGTGAAGCCGTACGCGCCCTCGTGGGTGCCGACCTTGGTGCCGGACTCGTCGACGATGTCGCCCTCTGCCGTGCCGAGGCGGTCCGCGAGGAACCCCCGGGTGTCGCCGTCGGCGATGAAGCAGATGTCGTGCGAGTCGGGCTTCCTGGCGACGGCGAGGCCGCGCCGCTCGGCCTCCGCGCGGATCTCGTCCTTGGTGGTGACCGTGTCCCCGAGCGGGAACATCGCGTGCGCCAGCTGCCGGTCGTCCAGCACGCCGAGGACGTAGGACTGGTCCTTGGCCATGTCTGAGGCGCGGTGCAGTTCGCGGGTGCCGTCGGGCAGCGTGACGACCTTCGCGTAGTGGCCGGTGCAGACGGCGTCGAAGCCGAGGGCGAGCGCCTTGTCGAGCAGCGCGGCGAACTTGATCTTCTCGTTGCAGCGCAGGCACGGGTTGGGCGTGCGGCCGGCCTCGTACTCGGCGACGAAGTCCTCGACGACGTCCTCGCGGAAGCGGTCCGCGAGGTCCCAGACGTAGAACGGGATGCCGATGACGTCCGCGGCGCGGCGGGCGTCGCGCGAGTCCTCAATGGTGCAACAGCCGCGCGCGCCCGTGCGGAACGACTGCGGGTTCGCGGAGAGCGCGAGGTGGACGCCGGTGACGTCATGGCCGGCTTCCGCGGCGCGCGCGGCGGCGACGGCGGAGTCGACTCCGCCCGACATGGCGGCGAGGACGCGGAGGGGGCGCTGCGGGGTCTCAGTCATAACCACTCCAGAGTACGGGGCGGCGGGAACCGTCACGCGCGCGTATCCGTTGTCGATCACATGGGGGCGACGAAGGACGAGGCCGGCCGGCGCACGGCACGGCGGACGGTGCTGATCGGCGGTGCGGTGGCGGTCGTGGGCGGGGCCGCGCTGGCCCGTGAGCGGCTGCCGCACCTGTGGTGGCGGCTGCCGGGCGCGCAGCGGCCGCGGGTGGAGGGCGCGGTCGACTTCCGCGGCGCCCGCTGGGTGGCGGCCTCCCCGGCCAACTACCGGCGGGCCGACCGCCCGGACGACTACTCGATCGACCGGGTCGTCGTCCATGTCACGCAGGGCAGCTACGCCGGTGCCGTGAAGGTGTTCCAGGACCCGGCCCACCAGGCCGCCGCGCACTACGTCGTGGGCGCCGACGGGCACGTCACGCAGATGATCCGCGAGCTGGACGTGGCCTTCCACGCCGGCAACCGCGGCTACAACGAGCGCAGCGTCGGCATAGAGCACGAGGGCTACGTGGACAGGGCGTCGTCGTTCACGGCCGCGATGTACGCCGCCTCGGCGCGGCTGACGGCGGGCATCTGCGCGCGGTACGGCATACCGGTGGACCGGGAGCACGTCGTCGGCCATGTCGAGGTGCCGGGCACCGACCACACGGACCCCGGGCCGCACTGGGACTGGGACCGGTATCTGCGGCTGGTGCGGCAGGCGCGCACGACGCGGACGTAGCGGCCGGAGGGCGGAACAGCGGGGCCGGGCGCCTCAGCTCAGGCCCGCCGCGCGGGCGCGTTCCACGGCGGGACCGATGGCCTTGGCGACCGCCTCGACGTCCGCCTGCGTGGAGGTGTGGCCGAGGGAGAAGCGCAGGGTGCCGCGCGCCAGGTCGGGGTCGGCCCCGGTGGCCAGCAGGACGTGGCTGGGCTGGGCGACGCCCGCGGTGCACGCGGAGCCGGTCGAGCACTCGATGCCCTGGGCGTCCAGCAGGAGCAGCAGCGAGTCGCCCTCGCAGCCGGGAAAGGTGAAGTGGGCGTTGGCGGGCAGGCGGTCCACGGGGTCACCACCGAGGATCGCGTCCGGCACGGCCGTGCGGACGGCCTCGATCAGGCTGTCCCGCAGGGCGCCGATCTCCCGCGCGAACCACGCGCGCCGTTCGGTGGCCAGCCGTCCGGCCACCGCGAAGGAGACGATGGCGGGGACGTCGAGGGTGCCGGAGCGGACGTGCCGCTCCTGTCCACCGCCGTGCAGGACGGGAACGGGGGTGTACTCGCGGCCGAGGAGCAGGGCGCCGATGCCGTACGGCCCGCCGATCTTGTGCCCGGAGACCGTCATCGCGGCCAGGCCGGAGGCGGCGAAGTCGACCGGGACCTGGCCGAGGGCCTGGACCGCGTCGGCATGCAGAGGGATGTCGAACTCCCGTGCCACCTCGGCCAGTTCACGGACCGGCAGCACCGTGCCGATCTCGTTGTTGGCCCACATGACGGTGGCGAGGGCCACGTCTTCGGGATTGCGGGCGATGGCCTCGCGCAGGGCCTCGGGACGCACGCGGCCCTGGGAGTCGACGGGGAGGTACTCCACGGTGGCGCCCTCGTGCTCACCGAGCCAGTGCACGGCGTCGAGGACGGCGTGGTGCTCGACGGGACTGGCCAGCACGCGGACGCGGGCCGGGTCGGCGTCACGGCGGGCCCAGTACAGGCCCTTGACCGCGAGGTTGTCGGCCTCGGTGCCGCCGGAGGTGAACACGACCTCGCTGGGGCGGGCGCCGAGGGCCTCGGCGAGGGTCTCGCGCGACTCCTCGACCGTGCGGCGGGCTCTGCGGCCGGATGCGTGGAGGGAGGAGGCGTTGCCCAGGACGCTCAGCTGGGCGGTCAGCGCCTCTGCCGCCTCCGGAAGCATCGGGGTGGTCGCGGCGTGGTCGAGGTATGCCATGGTGAGCCCGATTCTACGGCGCCGCCGTCGCGGAGCCCGGACCGGCGTGCGCCGCGTCCCGGTCCGCCGTCCGGCCCGCCCCGTCGTCCCCGGGGCCGCGAGCCGCGGCCTGCCGCCGGACGGCTCAGAAACTCCAGGAGACAGTGCTGTCGGCCTGCACGAACGCGAGCAGGACCAGCAGGTCGGCGACGCCCAGGGCCAGCCCCAGCAGCGCTCGGCCGCGGCGGGTCGTGCCGCGCCACAGGGCGGCGCCGGCGAGGGCGATGGCGATCGGGCCGAGGAAGACGTTGAGGACGAGGAGGCCGAGCAGGCCGAGGACGAAGGACGCGACGGCCATGCCGTCGACGTCTCGGAGTCCGGTGCGGCGTGCGGCGGGTGCGGTCAGGTGCATGGTGGTCACTCCCGGCGGTCGGTGGGACGGGTGGTCAGTGGGCCGACGTGCCGCGCCGGCGGCCGTGCCGCTCGCGGAGTGCGAAGACGGCGAGCCAGGCGGCGATGACGGCGGCGGCCACGGCGCTGAGGCCGAGCGGCGCGTGGGCCACGGTGCCCATGACGACACCGAGCAGCATCAGGGTGGCGACGAGGAACAGCATGGGATCGGATCCCCCTCCGACGTGCGTCCGAGGACGTTCGGGTGAACCCCCGGAGCGTTTGGGTGAACATTTCTGATTACAGTTGTTCACTGACTACCCAGTCTAGCGCGCTACCGGCCTTTGCAATTCCGGAGAACAGTTGTTAACTGCATGGCATGAGTCACACCCCCGGTCTCCGGCAGGCGCAGAAGCAGAGGACCCGGCAGGCGCTCCTGGACGCGGCTCTGGCCCTGCTGGAGGACCAGAGCCTGAGCAGCCTGGGCCTGCGCGAGGTCACCCGCGCCGCCGGTGTCGCACCCACGGCCTTCTACCGGCACTTCCGGTCCACGGCGGACCTCGGGGTGGCCCTGGTCGAGGAGGCCCTGGGCAGCCTCCACCCGGTGATCCGGACGACGGTGTCCACGGCGGACGACAGCGGGGAACGCATCACCCGCGCCGTCGATGTGATCGCCCGTCATGTCCAGGCGCACCCCGCTCACGTGCGGTTCGTCGCCCGGGAGCGCCACGGCGGGGTGCGGCAGGTCCGGGAGGCCATCCGGGAGCAACTCGCCCGGTTCGCGCGGGAGGTGAAGGACGAACTCGCCAAGGACCGGCAGTCCGCGGGCTGGGGCGAGGACGACCTGCTGATGCTGGCCCATCTGTACGTGGACCAGATGCTCATGACGGCCTCCCTGTTCCTGGAGACCCTGGACGCTCCACGAGAGGAGCGGGGACGCGTCGCCGGGCTGGCGGGCAGGCAACTGCGCCTGATCAGCCTGGGCCGCCGGCACTGGCTGGACTGACGGGCGGCACGAGGGCCCGGGTTTCGACGGGCGGACACCCGGCCCGGGCGGACGGGCGACGGACACCCGGCCGGGGCCGACGGGCGGCACGCGGTCGTCTGCGCCGCGGCGGGCCCATGCCGAGCGCCGTGACGACGCCGGCACGCCACGGTCGCGGCGTGGCCGATGGCGCGGCCGAGGTGTGCCCCCCGGCGCGCGCCGCCGCCTCCGGGGCGGCGGCCCGGACCGCGGGGCGGTCGGTCAGCCCAGCCTGACGCGTGCCAACTGCCGGGACTGGGCCACCAGCCGGTCGGCGCTGTCCCAGACCTCGGCGTCCTCCTCCAGGAAGCCGCCGGCCAGGTTGCGGGTGGTGATGGACACGCGCAGCGGCCCGGGGGCGGGACGGGAGCGGACGTGGACGGTCAGCTCGACCGTCGGCACCCAGCCGCTCAGGCCGAGTTCGAAGGCCGTCGGGGGCAGCGCGTCCACCGCGAGCAGCAGGGAGAGCGGGTCGGCGTCCCGGCCGTCGGCGAGCCCGAACCAGCCCCGCATCTCCCCCTTGCCGGACGGCGAGCCGAGGGCCCAGCCCAGGGTGGCCGGGTCCAGCTTGAGCATCAGGCGGTCGGTGATGGCCGAGCTGCCGGGGATCGGAGCCGGGCCGTCCGCGGGCCCGAAGCACTGGTCGATCGGCGGGACGGCGGGCGGCTTCGCGCTGGTGCGGACGTCGTCGGGCAGGGCGTCCAGGTCGCCGTAGGAGGCGAGGACGCGCAGGCGCTCGACCTCCCGGCCCTCCTCGTCGTACTGGAACAGGGAGGCCTGGCCGGTGGAGAGGCTGCGCCCGGTGCGGACGACGTCCGTGCGGACGACCGCCGGGCCCGGCTGCGACGCGGTCAGGTAGTGCGCCGAGACGGTGAACGGGTCCGGGTGGGGCAGGGCATGGGCGAGGGCCCGGCCGAGCACGGCCAGCAGATAGCCGCCGTTGACGGCGTTGATGATCGTCCAGCCGGCCGAGAGGTCGATGTCGTAGACGCCGGGCGCGCGCGGGGTGACGGCGGTGTCGCGGTCGAACTCGCTGTCGCCGATCGTGGCCGGCGCGGCCGGTGCGGAAGCTGCTTCGGGCATGCGTGAACCGTACAACAGGTAACTACTAAGCGGTAGCTTTCCGTTCGTACGCCGACCGTCGCCGCCTCGTGCGCCTGGAGCTCCCGGGGCGGCTACTCCTCGCGGACCGTCGACCGCCGGTTCCAGGCGCGCGGGGCCCGCCAGTGGAAGCGCATCGCGAGCAGGCGCAGCACGAAGGCCACGACCACCGCGAACCCGGTGGTGAACGGAGTCAGCGCGCCGTAGCGGATGCACAGCGCCACCAGGGTGGCGCCGACGATGGCCGGGACCGCGTACAGGTCGCGGTCCCACCGCAGGAGCGAGGGCACTTCGTTGGCGAGCACGTCCCGCAGCACACCGCCGCCGACGGCGGTGGCCAGGCCGAGGGCCGCCGACGAGGTGAGGCCGAGGCCGTAGTCGTAGGCCTTCGTCGTGCCGGCCACGCAGAACAGGCCGAGACCGGCCGCGTCGAAGACGTTGACCGCGATCTGGATGCGCTCCACGTGCGGGTGCAGGAAGAACACGAGCAGCGCGGCGAGCAGCGGGGTGATGAAGTACCCCAGGTCCGTGAACGCGGCCGGCGGCACGGCCCCGATGATCAGGTCGCGGAACAGCCCTCCGCCCAGGGCGGTCACCTCGGCGAGCACGGCGATGCCGAAGACGTCGAAGTTCTTGCGAACGGCCAGCAGCGCGCCGGAGATGGCGAACACGAAGATGCCGATCAGGTCCAGTGTGTGCTGGACGGAGGGACTGAACAGTTGGGACAGCACCCGTACATTCTCACCCAGAGATGGGTGTCCGCCTTGCGATGGAAGGCGGGAGGGCGGTTGGGACCCCGTTGTGCCGGTTCGGCGTCCGCATGGCGCCCAGCCGCCGGGACGGCGGGGCGCCATGCGGACGCCGAACGGGAGAGCGCCGTGAGCCGCGCCCTCCTCGGGCGGGTGCCCGCCGCGGGGACGGGCCGGCTCCGCGCTCTCCCGTTCGGGTGGCTGCGTGACCGTGCGGGTCACACGTCAGTCGTCGCTCGACTCCCGGCCGTCGGACCCCACGGACCCATCGGGCTCGGCTGACGCCTTGGGGGCGTGGTCGCCGGACTCCTCCGCGGCCGGGGACGCCTCGGCTTCGGCGGGCGCGTCCGCCTCGGCGGTCGCGCCGCCCTTGACCGGAGCGCCGTCCTCCACAGCAGCCTCGCCCTTCGCGGGCGCCTCCTCCGCAGGAGCGTCGCCCTCGACCGCAGCCTCGCCCTTCCCAGGCGCGTCCTTCACGGGCGCCGCTTCCTCAGCGGACGCCTCCGCCACGGAAGCACCGTCCTGCACAGGACCGCCGTCCTCCACGGAAGCGCCGTCCTTCTCGGCGGTCTCCGCGGCCACTTCCGCGGCCACCGCCGCCGAGGTCGCCGCCGACTCGGCCAGGACCTCGTCGGACACCGACTCCGCCGCCTTCTTCGCGTCCAGCAGCAGCACCGTGTCCTGCGGCGCCTGGTCCTCGAAGTTCTCGGGGTGGTGGCACGCCACGCGCTGACCCGGCTTGAGCTCCTTCAGCGGCGGCTCGGTCGTGCGGCAGATCTCCGTCGCCTTCCAGCACCGGGTGTGGAAGCGGCAGCCGCTCGGCGGGGCGATCGGCGAGGGCACGTCGCCCTGGAGCAGGATGCGCTCGCTCTTGGCGTTCCTGCGCCGCGGGTCCGGGATGGGCACGGCGGACATCAGCGCCTTGGTGTACGGGTGCATCGGCGCCCGGTACAGCGAGTCCCGGTCGGCCAGCTCGACGATCTTGCCGAGGTACATCACCGCGATCCGGTCCGAGACGTGCCGGACGACGGACAGGTCGTGCGCGATGATCACGTACGTCAGGCCCAGCTCCTGCTGGAGGTCGTCGAGCAGGTTGACGACCTGCGCCTGGATCGACACGTCCAGTGCGGAGACCGGCTCGTCCGCCACGACCAGCTTCGGATTGAGCGCGAGCGCGCGGGCGATGCCGATGCGCTGGCGCTGACCTCCGGAGAACTCGTGCGGGTAGCGGTTGTAGTGCTCGGGGTTGAGACCCACGACCGACAGCAGCCGCTGCACTTCCTTCTTGATGCCGCCCTCGGGCTCGACGCCCTGGAGCCGGAAGGGTGCGCCGACGATCGTGCCGATGGTGTGGCGCGGGTTCAGCGACGAGTACGGGTCCTGGAAGATCATCTGCACGTCGCGGCGCAGCGGGCGCATCCCGCCGACGCCCAGGTGCGTGATGTCCTGGCCCTCGAACTCGACCGTGCCGCCGGTCGGCTCGAGCAGCCGGGTGATCAGCCGGCCCATCGTCGACTTGCCGCAGCCGGACTCGCCCACGACGCCGAGGGTCTCGCCGGAGCGCACCTCGAAGTCGATGCCGTCGACCGCGCGCACGGCGCCGACCTGGCGCTGGAAGAGGCCCTTCCTGATCGGGAAGTGCTTCTGCAGCCCGGTCACCTTCAGCAGGACCTCGCCGGGGGCGACGTCCCGGGTGAGGGTGGCCGCGCCGGAGGCCGTGGCCTTCTCGCCGTTGCTCTGGGCAGGGATGCTCACTGCCTTGTCCTCTGCGTTCTCACTCACAGCTTCGGCGCAATCTCTTCGGTCCAGATCCGCTGCCGCTGCTCCTGCGTCATGTGGCAGGCGGCCCAGTGCTGGTCGCCGACCTCGGTCAGCTCGGGGCGGACCGTGCGGGTGACGTTGTCCTTGGGCACGTCGGCGTACGGGCAGCGGGGGTTGAAGGCGCAGCCGGACGGGACGTTGATCAGGGAGGGCGGGGAGCCCTTGACCGGGATCAGGCGGTCCTGCTGCTCACGGTCCAGGCGCGGCATCGAGCCGAGCAGGCCCCAGGTGTAGGGGTGCCGGGGCTCGTAGAACACCTCTTCGGCCGGACCCCGCTCGACGCAGCGGCCGCCGTACATCACCAGGATGTCGTCGGCCAGCTCGGCGACGACGCCCAGGTCGTGGGTGATGACGATGACCGCGGAGCCGAACTCCTTCTGCAGGTCGCGGATGAGGTCGAGGATCTGCGCCTGGACGGTCACGTCGAGGGCGGTCGTCGGCTCGTCGGCGATCAGCAGCTCGGGGTTGTTGACCAGCGACATGGCGATCATGGCGCGTTGCCGCATGCCGCCGGAGAACTCGTGCGGGTAGCTGTCCACCCGCTTGTCCGGCTGCGGGATGCCCACCCGGTCGAGCATCTCGACCGCCCGCCTGCGGGCGGTCTTCTTGTCGACGTCGTGGTGGATGCGGTACGCCTCCACGATCTGCTGGCCGATCGTGTAGTACGGGTGCAGCGCGGACAGCGGATCCTGGAAGATCATCGCCATCTCGCGGCCGCGCAGCTTGCGGACGTGGTCCGGGTCGGCCGACAGCAGTTCGGTGCCGTCCAGCCAGATCTCGCCGGAGATCTGCGCCTTGCGCTTGCCGTACTGGCCGGCGGTGTGCAGGCCCATGATGCCGAGCGAGGTCACCGACTTGCCGGAGCCGGACTCGCCCACGATGCCGAGGGTCTTGCCCTTCTCCAGCCGGAAGCTGAGCCCGTCGACGGACTTCACCAGACCGTCGTCCGTGGGGAAGTGCACCTTCAGGTCGCGCACTTCCAGGAAGGCGGTCGGGGCGGGCGAGGTGACGGTGGGCTCGCCCACGGCCGCTCCGCTCTTGCTCAGTTCGGTCATGCGAGCCTCACTCGGGGGTCGATCACGGCGTAGAGGACGTCCACCACGAGGTTGGCGATGAGCACCGCGAGCGAGGTGATCAGGGTGACGCCCAGGATGACGGGCAGATCCTGGGTCTTGATCGCGTTGAGCACGGCCTGGCCGAGTCCGGGCAGGCTGAACGTGGTCTCCGTCAGGATCGCCCCGCCGATGAGGGCACCGAGGTCCATGCCGAGCATGGTGAGGATCGGCGTCATCGTCGAGCGCATGGCGTGCTTCCTGATGACGACCTGCTCACGCAGGCCCTTGGCGCGGGCGGTGCGGATGTAGTCCTCGCCCAGGATCTCCAGCATGGTGGCCCGGGTGATGCGGGCGTACATCGCCGCGTACAGGAAGGCCAGGGTGATCCAGGGCAGGATCATGCCGCCGAGCCAGCCGGTGAAGGAGTCCTCCAGGGGCACGTACTCCGCGTCGATCCAGCCGAGGCCGTAGGAGAAGATCGCCAGGCTGAGCAGGCCGGTGAAGTAGATGGGCAGGGAGACACCCGCGAGGGCCACGATCATCGCGCCGCGGTCCCACAGGCTGCCCCGCTTGAGGGCGGAGAGCACACCGGCGGCGATACCGAAGATCAGCCACAGCACGGCGGCGCCGAGCGCGAGTCCCAGCGTCACCGGGAAGCGGTCGGTCAGCACCGGCCAGATGGCCTGTTCGCTCTTGAAGGAGTAGCCGAAGCACGGCGCGGCGCACTGCGTGACGTCACCGCCGACCGCGTACGTGCGGCCTGCGAAGATGCCCTTGAAGAACTCCCAGACCTGGAGGTAGATCGGGTCGCCCAGACCCAGCTTCTGCCGGATGGCCTCGACGGCGGCGGGATCGGCCTGCTTGCCCACGAAGCTCGTGGCCACGTCGACGCCCGCCCACTTCGGGACGAGGAAGAAGATGCCGAAGACCACCACGATGATGACCACCAGCATCACTGCGGCGGCGAACAGCCGCCTGATGAGGTAAGCGAGCACAGCTTACGGCCCGCCGCGGACCGCGGGCCCCGGAGATCGTCCAGGGCCCGCGGTCACGCCGCGCCGGCCTTCACCTGCCTTTCGTGCCGTACGGCGGGTGTGCCGGGTTTACTTCGCGGACTTCAGACCGAGGTTGACGAAGTCGTACTGACCGCTGTAGGCGTCGGTCGTGTACACGTTCGCCAGTCGGTTCGAGCGCCAGTTGATGAACTTCTCGAAGACGAAGGGCAGGTAGTAGCCGCCCTCCATCACCTTGTGGTTGATCTCCGTGGCGATCTTGGTCTTGCCGGCGTCGTCCAGCGTGTTGACGTACTGGTCGAACAGGCCGTCGATGGCCTTGTCCTTGATCAGGGCGTAGTTGTTGTTACCGCTCTGCAGGATGTACTTGCTGTCCCACAGCGGCAGACCGAAGCCCTGGACGGACGGGAAGTCCGGGCCCCAGCCCATGATGATGATGCCGTAGCCCTTCTTCTTCACGTTCGCCGGGCTGCCGATGATGCCGGTGGTCTGCGAGCCGTCGTACTGGTCGATCTGGACGTTGATCCCGATCTTCTTCAGCGACGCCTGCAGGGACTCGGCGGTGGCCACCTCGACCGGCTTGTTGTTGCGGACGGCGATGGTGGTGCTGAAGCCGTTCGGCTTGCCGCAGGCCTTCAGCTCCTCCTTGGCCTTGGCGGCGTTGCCGCTCTTGTTGGCGCCGGCCAGCTGGTACGGGTCGTACTTCTGGCCCTCGGCGCCCGGCACGGACGGCGGCAGCATGTTGGTGCCGATGTCGCCACCGGCGACGGGGCCACCGCGCGCGGTCTGCAGCGACACGTGGTCCGCGCCGTAGATGACCGCCTTGCGGCAGTGGATGTTGTCGAACGGCGCCACGCTCTGCGGGAAGACCGCGTAGCGGATGTAGCCCGAGACCGGGTTGTCCAGGTTGGCCCGGTGCTGCTTCAGGGCGGTGGTGCGGCCCTGCGGCGACATGCCGGTCTGGTTGATGTCCAGGTCGTAGTCACCGGCGATCAGACGCGCGTCCAGGTCGTTGGCGTTCGAGAAGAACTTGACCGTGATCTTGTCCGGGTAGGCCTTGCGGATCGGGTCCGAGGACTGCTTCCACGCGGTGTTGCGGACCAGGGTCAGGTCCTTGCCCGGGTTGTACGACTCGAACTTGTACGGGCCGGAGGAGAAGGGGTGGAGCGCGTACTTGGACTTGGTGTCCTTGTCCTGGCGGACCGGGGAGGCCGAGGTGAGGCCCAGCATCTCCTCGAAGTCCGAGTTGGCCTTCGGCAGCTTGAAGACGACGGTCTTGTCGTCGGGCGTCTCGATCGCCTTCAGGCCCAGCTTGTCCGCGGTCTTGTCCTTGTACGGGCCCTGGTACGCGCCCGTGGGGTCGAGGACGTCCTTGAGGTAGGTCGGGCCGCCGGACAGCACGTCCTGCGCCCAGACGCGCTCGATGCCGTACTTGACGTCCTTGGAGGTGATCGGCTTGCCGTCCTCCCAGGTGACGCCGTCACGCAGCGTGTACGTGTACGTCTTGCCGCCGTCGGTGACCTTGGCCAGGCCGGTGGCGAGGTCCGGGGTGAGCTCGGCGCCGGTCTTGCCGGGCTCGGTCTTGTTCGTGACGAGCTGGCGGCTGTAGTAGCGCGCGAAGTTCCACATGAAGCCGTAGTAGCCGCGCGTGGTGTCCCACGAGTCGGCGTCCTGGGCCGCACCGAACTTCAGCACGCCGCCCTTCTTGGCCGCCGAGGCCTGGGCGACCTTGTTGTTGGCGGCGTCGAAGCCGGCCGCACCGTTCTTCGAACCGCCCTTGCCGTCGTCGCCGCCGCCGCACGCCGCCGTGGTCAGCAGCGCCGCGACCACGGCGGCAGCGGCCACGGCCTGCTTGCGCCGCCCTGAGGTGCGTTGGGTAGTCACGATCCTGGATCCTCCGGATTTGATGAGAGACCCCGTGGGCAGCGCCACGGGAGGCTTGGGGTACGGCATCAGCGGGAGCCCTTCGGGTCCAGCGCGTCGCGCACGCCGTCGCCGAAGAGGTTGAAGGCAAGAACGGTGATGAAGATCGCCACGCCGGGGATCACCATGTACATGGGATCCGAGTCGTAGTAGTCGATCGCGCTCGAGAGCATCTGCCCCCAGGAGGCCGTGGGCGGCTTGACGCCCACGCCCAGGAAGCTGAGTGCCGCCTCGGTGAGGATGTTGGTCGGGATCATCATGGTCGTGTACACGATGATCGGCGCGACGAGGTTGGGCAGCAGCTCCTTGAAGAGGATGTAGAAGCGCCCCGCGCCCAGGGAGCGGGCGGCCTCGACGTACTCGCGTTCACGCAGCGAGAGCGTCTGGCCGCGCACCACGCGTCCGATGTAGGGCCAGCCGAAGAAGCCGATGACCAGGATCATCACGAAGACGCGCACACCCGTGCCGGTGAGACCCAGCATCGTGGTGGGCATGACGGAGACCAGCGCGATGATGAACAGCAGCTGCGGGAAGGCGAGCAGACCGTCCATCACCCGGCTGATGACCGCGTCGATCCAGCCGCCGAAGAAACCGGCCAGGATGCCGAGGATCGTGCCGACGACGACGGCGACCAGTGCGGACAGGAAGCCGACCAGCAGGGAGATGCGGGCGCCGTGGACGATGCGGGCGAAGATGTCGCGGCCGCTGACCGGCTCCACACCGAAGAGATGGTCGCCGCTGATGCCGCCGAGGGAGCCCGTGGGCGTGCCGAACAGGGGGTCGATCAGGTCCTCGTGGTGGGTCTCCGGGTCCTGGCCGACCAGGTGCGCGATCACGGGCGCCAGGATCGCGACCAGGATGAGGAGCAGCACGACGACACCGCCCGAGAGGGCGAGCTTGTCCCGCTTAAGGCGTTCCCAGGCGATCCGGCCCAGGGAGCGCCCCTGGACGGCCTTCGCGCCGGTGGTGGCTACCGCCGCTTCGTCGGCCGCGCTCGGGGCCGCTTCCGCGGTCGGCTCGTGCAATGGTGCCGTCATCAGGCAGGGACCCCTCTCAACCGGCGGTAGCCGGCCCGCACTTGCCGCTGTGGCGGCATGATCAGTCCGTCGTACACAGGGGCGAAAGGCCCCCTGGTGCGGGAGTCTTCAACGCTTTGGCGATCTGTTGCCAGACTTGACGGTGAATGGATGCGTAAACGTGATGCTGTCTGGGGGGTTCCGTTATCCGGACACTGGGTAACGGGGGTCGGACGCGGACCAATTGGAGCAATCAGTGGGAGAAGCGGACGTCTCGCCCTCATCTACGCGCGAAGAAGGGCTCCCGGTTCGGAAGCCCTCGGTGCCGGTGGACGGTGCCGCGCGTCAGTAGCCGCCGCGGGGCTGCGGGTACCCGTAGCCGGCCGCCGGGGCCTGCGCGGGGGCGCCGTGCGCCTCGCGGTCGTAGAACGGACGGGCGTTGGCGCGCAGCCACATCGCGATGGGGTCGTACTCGTCGGACATCGCGACCGTGGAGACCGGCAGACCGTCGGGGACGGCGCCGACGGACTGCTGCATCATGGCGCGCACCGAGTCGACGGCCGGCGGGGAGGTGTCGTACACGTCGAGGCCGATGGCCAGGTACGGCGCCCCGAGCGCGGGCTGGACCCAGGCACGGCGCAGCGAGCGGACCGCCGGAGTGCGGTGCGCGTTCTGCGCGAGCAGGGCGTAGAACTGCGCGACGTCGATGGCCGGTTCGGACAGCCTCAGCGGTCCGGCCGGCTGGCGGTCCAGGCCGGTGGCGATGCGGCGCAGGTCGAGCCAGGGGATGCCGACGCCACCGCCGGGGGCGTGCGGGTTCAGCCAGAGGCCGTAGTGGTCGGGGTAGAGGGTGCGGGCGACGTCGAGGCCGTCCACCACCTCGTACGACCGCATCCAGCCGCTGGCCGACAGCTCCTGCGCGGAGGTGACGCAGGGCGCGTAGCCGTGGCCGTCGACCTCCATGTGACCGTACTGCGCGTCGGGGGAGCCGGCCTGGCCGTGCCAGAGCAGCATCCAGACCTGGCCGGAGGAGGGCGTCGCGAGCGCGCGCAGGAGTGCCTCGTAGGCGTCGTACCGCCCGGGCGTCACCTGGCGCAGCATCTGCTCGACCTGCCCGGCCGCGGCGGTGCCAGCGCTCACCTTTTTACCGCCCCTTCATGCAACCAACACTCCGACCGAGCCGTGCGTCCAGTGCCCGGGCAGGCCGCGTTCACACGACATCGCCCGTGGACGCTCTAGCTTAAGCCGCCCCGCGGCGCGGGACCCGCCGCCGTCGGCCCGCGACCGCGGATCGCCCGGGCCGCCGACGTCCCACGCGGCGCGACCCGCGCGCGGTCACCGCCCGCGTCCCGGCCGGGCTCCTTCAGTGGCCCTGCTGGTAGAACGGCCGCACCGTCGCGCGCATCCACTCCCCCACCGGGTCCTCGGCCACGTCCAGGAGAACCAGGTTCACGGGCCATGCGACCGGGACCCGGCCGAGGGCGCGGCCGAGGGCCTCCAGCGGCCGGGCCCGCAGGTCGCCCTCCCAGTGGGACAGTTCCACGCCGACGAACATGACCGGGTCGGCGGTCTCGACGGCGGCGAGGCAGCGGCGGGCGGTGAGCACCACGCCGGTGCCGTCGAACTCCGCGGAGGCGGCGGCGAGGAAGTCCACCGGGTCGTCCTGCCAGTCCGGTTCGAACAGCCGGACCCGGCCGCCGGTCACCGGGCCGTCCAGCGACGTCCGCCCCGCCCGGCACAGCTCCGCCACGGCCTGCGGGGGCAGCGGGACACCGACCACGCCCTCGGGATTCACGGCGATGCCGACCTGCGGGGGCAGCCCGCGCGCGAACTCCACGGCGGGCGCGACGGTACAGGGCATGTGGGCGCCGGCGACCTGGCGGAACTGCTCCTCGGAACTGAAGACCGGCACGTACGCCTGGCCCTCGATCTCCAGCGTGGGCAGGTCGAGCGGACCGCTGTGCGGACCGCCGCCGTTGGGCAGCGGCACCCAGACGAAGCTGCGGCCGAGCACCTCGAGGATGCGCCCGCCGGCCGAGGGCATGCCGAGCGACGCCGACAGCACCTCCTCCAGCTCGTTGCCGGGCCAGCCGCCGTGCGGTTGGGGGTGCGCCTGTGCCGGGAAGTCAGCGGGGATGTCCGCCGGGAAGTCCATCTGCCTACCGCCTGCTGTGAACCACGGGTGTGGCTGAAAGGCTAACGGGTCCCGCGCCGCCCCCTCCGATGCCCACGGAGCGGGCTCCCCGCCCGGGGGTCCCCCGCCGCGGAACGTGCCGCCCGCCGCCGCCGGCCCGCACCGCCGCACGCGGGCGCCCCCCGGTGGCACCACCGGCGCCACCCTCGCACAACGGGCCGACCCCACCGGTGCACGGGCGCACACGGGCGGGCGCCACTGCGGCGCGGGCCGGGCGTGGGCCCGCGCCGCCGCCGCACGGGCGCACGCCCCCGGTGGCGCCGTGCATCACCCCGTGAAGTCGATGCGCCGCAGCGTGTCCGCCGCGTCCCGGTCGAGCAGGACGGCCGAACCGCAGCCGTCGGGCAGGCGGCCCCGTTCGGCCGCGCGCAGCAGTCGTTCGGCGGCCGTGCGGTGGCGCAGGAAGGCGTAGCGCGAGACGCCGCGGCCGCGCTCGCGCTGGCCGGCCAGGGCCGCGGCGGGCGGAACGTCGAGCAGCAGCAGGTGCAGTGTGCCGCCGCGGCGGCGGGCGGCGCGGGCCAGCCAGCCGCGCACCCAGGCCTGCGTCCCGCAGTCGTGCACCACGATCCCCTCACCGGTGCGCAGGGCGCGACGCAGCCCCGCGTAGTGGGCGAGGCGGACGAGCGGCCGGTAGACCGCGTACGGCAGGAACCGCGCGAGCCGGTCGTCGAAGCGGTCGCGGGTGTCCTGGGAGTCGATGCGGGTGCCCCGCACCGCCCGGCGCATCAGGGTGGACTTGCCGCTGCCGGGCAGGCCGGTCACCACGACGAGGTCGCGGGGCCCGAAGAGCAGGGCGTGCGGGCTGCGGCCGGCCCGTTCGCGCAGGTCCCGGACGACGGGCGCGGGGCGCTCCCCGGACCGCACGCGGGCCGGAGCCGCGGGACGCCCCGGCAGTGCTTGGGCCCGTTGCGGCAGCGCGAGTGCCGGAGTCGTGGCGCGTGCCGTGGTGCTGTTCACCGTGATCGCCTCCCCTGGAGTGGTCACAGATCCCCTCCCCCTCGAGTGTAAAAAGAAGGTAATACCCGGTGTCTCGCGTTTTCGTGCACGTAACGCCACAACCCGGTTACGGATGCGGTCCTGCCAGGAGCGGGCGGGGCGTGCAATGATGTTCGCGCCAACTGCATACCGGCCGTTTGAATCCGCGCGGGAGAGTCCCCGGCAGCCGTTTCGCCGGGGCGCCGAAGGAGCAAGTCCCTCCCTTGAATCTCTCAGGCCCCGTCACCGCGCGGGCGAGGCACATCTGAAAAGCGGGCCGCCCGTGCGGCCCCACCCAAGGTGCAAGCCGTGACCCGGCCCGGCTCCCACGCGGACCGGTGGTCATGGCGAACCTCTCAGGTTCCGATGACAGATGGGGAGGAACGTTCCTCGCCCGCCCCCCGCCCGGCCGCGCCCGCGCGGGGGACCCCCATCGCCTGGAGACCGACCGATGAGCAGTACCGAACCCGCACCCAAGCGCCGTACCGCGCTCGACGCGCTGCACCGCTCCCTCGGTGCGACGATGACCGACTTCGCCGGCTGGGACATGCCGCTGCGCTACGGCTCCGAGCGCGACGAGCACCTCGCCGTCCGGACCAGGGCGGGCCTGTTCGACCTGTCCCACATGGGCGAGATCACCGTCACCGGCCCGCAGGCCGCGCGGCTGCTGAACCACGCCCTGGTCGGCAACATCGCCTCCGTCGGCGTCGGCCGCGCCCGCTACACCATGATCTGCCGGGAGGACGGCGGCATCCTCGACGACCTGATCGTCTACCGGCTCGCCGAGAGCGAGTACATGGTCGTCGCCAACGCCTCCAACGCCCAGGTGGTCCTCGACGCGCTGACCGGGCGGGCCGCCGGCTTCGACGCCGAGGTGCGCGACGACCGCGACGCCTACGCCCTGATCGCCGTGCAGGGGCCGGAGTCCCCGGGCATCCTGAAGTCGCTGACCGACGCCGACCTGGACGGTCTGAAGTACTACGCGGGCCTGTCCGGCACCGTCGCCGGCGTCCCCGCACTGATCGCCCGCACCGGCTACACCGGCGAGGACGGCTTCGAGCTGTTCGTCGCCCCGGCCGACGCGGAGAAGCTCTGGCAGGCGCTGACCGACGCGGGCGCCCCCGCCGGGCTGGTCCCGTGCGGGCTGTCCTGCCGCGACACGCTCCGCCTGGAGGCGGGGATGCCGCTGTACGGGCACGAGCTGACGACCTCGCTGACCCCGTTCGACGCGGGTCTCGGCCGGGTGGTGAAGTTCGACAAGGAGGGCGACTTCGTCGGGCGCGAGGCTCTGCTGGCCGCCGCCGCGCGCGCCGAGAACGACCCGCCGCGTGTCCTGGTCGGCCTGGTCGCCGAGGGCCGCCGCGTCCCGCGGGCCGGCTACGCCGTCGTCGCCGGCGGCCAGGTGATCGGCGAGGTCACCTCCGGCGCCCCCTCCCCCACGCTCGGCAAGCCGATCGCCATGGCCTACGTCGACGCCGCGCACGCGGCGCCGGGCACCGCCGGCGTCGGCGTGGACATCCGGGGCAGCCACGAGCCGTACGAGGTCGTGGCGCTCCCGTTCTACAAGCGCCGGAAGTAGCAACCGGTCGGGCGGGGCCCGGCGCCGTCGGACGCGCGCCCGGCCGCCCGCGTGTGACACCGGGCACTTTCCCCCGCTCGCCGGCACCTTCGTCCGTCCCCCGTCACCACCACCGACCCGATTAAAGGAGAATTCACGCCATGAGCAACCCCGAGCAGCTGCGTTACAGCAAGGAGCACGAGTGGCTGTCGCCCGCCGAGGACGGCGTCGCGACGATCGGCATCACCGAGTTCGCGGCCAACGCGCTCGGCGACGTCGTCTACGCCCAGCTCCCGGAGGTCGGCACCGAGGTGAGCGCGGGCGAGACCTGCGGCGAGCTGGAGTCGACCAAGTCGGTGTCCGACCTGTACTCCCCCGTCAGTGGTGAGGTCACCGAGATCAACGAGGACGTCGTCAACGACCCGTCGCTGGTGAACTCCGCGCCGTACGAGGGCGGCTGGCTGTTCAAGGTGCGGGTGACGGAGGAGCCGGCCGAGCTGCTCTCCGCCGACGAGTACGCCTCCCACACCGCCGGCTGAGGAAGACCCAGCGACATGTCGATGCTGAACACCCCCCTGCACGAGCTCGACCCCGAGGTGGCCGCCGCGGTCGACGCCGAACTGCACCGCCAGCAGTCCACGCTGGAGATGATCGCCTCGGAGAACTTCGCCCCCGTCGCGGTCATGGAGGCCCAGGGCTCCGTCCTGACCAACAAGTATGCCGAGGGCTATCCCGGCCGCCGCTACTACGGCGGCTGCGAGCACGTCGACGTCACCGAGCAGATCGCGATCGACCGGGTCAAGGAGCTGTTCGGCGCGGAGTACGCCAACGTGCAGCCGCACTCCGGCGCCTCCGCCAACCAGGCCGCGCTCTTCGCGCTGGCCCGGCCCGGCGACACCATCCTCGGCCTGGACCTGGCCCACGGCGGCCACCTGACCCACGGAATGCGGCTGAACTTCTCCGGCAAGCAGTTCCACGTGGTCGCCTACCACGTGGACGACGACGGCCTGGTCGACATGGCCGAGGTCGAGCGGCTGGCCAAGGAGCACCGCCCGAAGGTGATCATCGCCGGCTGGTCCGCGTACCCGCGGCAGCTGGACTTCGCCGCCTTCCGCCGCATCGCCGACGAGACCGGCGCCCACCTGTGGGTCGACATGGCCCACTTCGCGGGCCTGGTCGCCGCCGGTCTGCACCCGAACCCGGTGCCGTACGCGGACGTGGTCACCTCGACCACCCACAAGACGCTCGGCGGCCCGCGCGGCGGCATCATCCTGGCGAAGAAGGACTTCGCCAAGAAGCTGAACTCCTCGGTGTTCCCCGGCTTCCAGGGCGGTCCGCTGGAGCACGTCATCGCGGCCAAGGCGGTGTCCTTCAAGGTCGCCGCCTCCGAGGAGTTCAAGGAGCGGCAGCGCCGGACGGTCGAGGGTGCGAAGATCCTCGCCGAGCGGCTCACCGCGCCGGACGCCCGCGCGGCCGGGGTGAACGTCCTGTCCGGCGGTACGGACGTCCACCTGCTCCTGGTCGACCTGCGCGAGTCCGAGCTCGACGGGCAGCAGGCCGAGGACCGCCTCCACGAGGTCGGCATCACGGTCAACCGCAACGCCGTCCCGAACGACCCGCGGCCGCCGATGGTGACGTCCGGCCTGCGCATCGGCACGCCCGCCCTGGCGACCCGCGGCTTCACCGCCGACGACTTCGCCGAGGTCGCGGACGTCATCGCCGAGACCCTCAAGCCGTCCTACGAGGCGGAGACGCTCAAGGCGCGGGTGAAGGCGCTGGCCGACAAGCACCCGCTCTACCCGGGTCTGAACCGGTAGAACCCCTTCGCCGGGCACCGCGCACACTGGACCGTGGGCGCGGTGCCCCTCGCGCGCCCGCCCGGCACGCGGCGCCCACCCCGCGCCGGTGCCGCCGTCGCACGTCCCGCACACCCGTACCCGGTGCCCACCCCGCACCACCCCGTCCTGAGGAGTCACCGTGGCCATCTCGGTGTTCGACCTGTTCTCGATCGGCATCGGCCCGTCCAGCTCCCACACGGTGGGCCCGATGCGCGCGGCGCGCATGTTCGCCCGCCGGCTGCGCAACGAGGGCCTGCTCGGCTCCGTCGCGTCGCTGCGCGCGGAGCTCTACGGCTCCCTCGGCGCGACCGGGCACGGCCACGGCACGCCGAAGGCGGTGCTGCTCGGCCTGGAGGGCGCCTCGCCCCGGACGGTCGACGTGGAGAGCGCCGACGAGCGGGTGGAGACCATCCGGACCGCCGGCCGGATCAGCCTGCTCGGCGAGCACGAGATCCCGTTCTCCTTCGACGACGACCTCGTCCTGCACCGCCGCAAGGCGCTGCCCTACCACGCCAACGGCATGACCCTGTGGGCGCACGACGCCTCCGGGTCCGAGCTGCTGAGCAAGACCTACTACTCGGTGGGCGGCGGTTTCGTCGTCGACGACGACGCGGTCGGCGCGGACCGGATCAAACTCGACGACACGGTCCTGAAATACCCCTTCCGCACAGGCGACGAGCTGCTGCGCCTGACCCGGGAGACCGGCCTCTCGATCTCCTCACTGATGCTGGAGAACGAGCGCGCCTGGCGCACCGAGGAGGAGATCCGCGCGGGCCTGCTGGAGATCTGGCGGGTCATGCAGGCCTGCGTGCGGCGCGGCATGACCCGCGAGGGCATCCTGCCGGGCGGCCTGCGGGTGCGCCGCCGCGCGGCCGTCACCGCGCGCCAGCTGCGCGCCGAGGGCGACCCGCTGGCGCACGCCATGGAGTGGATCACGCTGTACGCGATGGCGGTGAACGAGGAGAACGCGGCCGGCGGCCGGGTGGTGACCGCCCCGACGAACGGCGCGGCCGGCATCATCCCGGCGGTCCTGCACTACTACATGGACTTCGTGCCGGGCGCCGACGAGGACGGCGTGGTCCGCTTCCTGCTCGCCGCGGGCGCCATCGGCATGCTGTTCAAGGAGAACGCCTCCATCTCCGGCGCCGAGGTCGGCTGCCAGGGCGAGGTCGGCTCGGCCTGCTCGATGGCCGCGGGCGCGCTCGCGGAGGTCATGGGCGGCACACGGGGAACCCGATGTGCTCGGACAGGACGGAGTACAGCAGGTTCCGCCGGGCGATCCGCTCCCCGCCGGCCCGCCAGAACGCCTCGTCCTCCGGGTCCC
>NZ_JBSFNN010000057.1:0-44231 GCF_053587115.1 Streptomyces sp. NPDC003697 | reverse complement strand
CCGCCGACCCCGGCGGCGGGCAGGGCCCGGGAGATCAGCTCATGTACAGGTACGGCGTGGTCGTGGTGAGCGGTGTGAAGCGGAGGCGTTCGGGGCACCGCCCCTGATCTCCGGAAGGGCGGCAGAGCGCGGCTGGCGTCCGTGCCGATGAAGGGCCGCTCGACGGGTGTGGTGCGGGAGGCCGGGGGCGGATCAGGATTCGACGATGCGGCGCACGTTGTCCAGGGAACCGCAGCCGGCCTTCAAGTGGCGTTCGCGCTCCTGCTGGAACACCGCGCCGAGCTCCTGGCGCCGCCGCATGGCCACGTTCTCGCGCGCTCCGTTGAGAATGGTGCGTTCTTCTTCGTCCGCGTGGTGGGTGACGGCTTCCACGAGTTCTTCCAGCTTCGAGTCCCATTCCTCGGAGCCGATCTCCTTGACTTCGAGGAGCTCCAGCAGGGCCTTGTTGCCCTCCTCGTGCTCGTCCTCGCCGTGTTCGACCTCTTCGTCGTCGATGTTCTTGTACCGCTTCAGGGCGGGGTAGACCTCGGCCTCTTCGGCGAGCGCGTGCGCGATCAGGAGGTCCGCGAACTCCTGCAACGCGGCCGCGCGGTCCGCTTCGACGCTTCGCATCTGGCGGAACAGGTCCTCCATGCGCCGGTGGTCCTGGAGGATGAGGTCGACGACGTCGTGTGTCTCGGCCATGGGTCAGGTGCGCCTTTCGCGAGGGGGGCGGGCCTCTTCCGCTTACCCCGTCCCGCCGTTTTGAGCGCCCCGGGCTGCCTGCGTGCCGCCGTCGGCGGTGTCCGGTGTGGGCCTCCCGGGTGGTGGCGCGACCGACACGACGAAGCGTGCCCGCACCGGCGCCGCCCCCGTACCCGGCGCCTGACTTCCCCCCAACCGGCCCCGTGGCCCGCCGAGGAACCACTCCCGCGCCCTCTCGCGACCGAACGGCACGGCAACCCCGCAATCGCGTCGGAAAACATTGACGCGTCGGAAATTCCCAACGTATTGTTCCCTCATGCCTACCGACGTGTTCGGCGTGCTGGCCAACCCGGTGCGTCGCAGACTGCTCGAGCACCTGCGCGAAGGGCCCCGCTCCACGGGCGAGCTGGCCGCACTGTTCGAACTGGGCAGGCCCGCCGTCTCCGAGCACCTGGCAGTGCTGCGCACCGCCCAACTGGTACGCGAGGAACCGCGCGGCCGGCACCGCTACTACCACCTCGAACCCGCCCGGCTGGCCGAAGTGAGCCAGTGGCTGCACCCGTTCGAGCACTACTGGAAGCAGCGCCTGGACGCACTGGCCGAACTCCTGGACGAGGAAGACGAGAGATGACCGAGAACAACACGATCACCTGCGAGAAGTTCCTGCCCCACCCTCCGGCGGCGGTGTGGAAGGCCCTGACCGACCCCGGGCTCCACGCCCGCTGGTGGGCCGCCGGAGACGTCAAGCCCGTCGTCGGGCACCGCTTCACCCTCGACATGGGCACCTTCGGCAGCCAGACCTGCGTGGTGACCGAGGCGGACCACCAGCGCCTGCTCGCCTACCGGTTCGCCGAGGGCACGCTCGACACCACCATCACCTGGCTGCTCCAGCCGGAAGGCGACGGCACCCGCCTCGTCCTCACCCACACCGGCTTCGACCTCGACTCCCCGATGGGTCGACAGGCCTACGACGGCATGGGCAAGGGCTGGCCCCACGTCCTGGAGCGCCTCGACACCGTCCTGGGCGAGACCGCCTGACCCCGCCTGCCCCGGGATCGACCACCCCGGCCACGTCGCGGCCGCCGGCGGAAACGCCGTCGTGCCGCTCCGCCGATCAGGCCCCACCGCCAGCCGGTACAGGTAGGGGGACCGCCCGCTTCAGCACCCCCTCTGCCCGGGGACGACCTTCGTACGGGAACCGGATGGCGAAAGTCCGCGACAGGTGCGGTTCGAGGGTAGGGTGCTCCATCTGGAGGTGCTGGGATGTCCGAGCTGTTCGACGCGATCGACGCGCTGGTCGCGTCCCGGGCGTCGCTGCCGCCACCGCAGGAGCGAAAGCGGCTGCGGAAGGCCCACGGTCTGACGGTCGAGGAGGTGGCCGCGGCGCTCAAGGTGCGCCGGGCGACCGTGAGCGGCTGGGAGGCGGGCAAGACCGAGCCGCGGCCGCCGGAGCGCGACGCGTACGCCCGGCTGCTCAACAAGCTCGGGGAGCTGTACCCCGCCCCCGCCGGTGAGTCCGTGTCCGTTCCGGAACCGGCGGCGCCGCAGACGTTGCCCGAGGCGCCCGCCCCGCCCACGGACCCGCGGGCTGTCTCCGCATCGCGGGCCTCCGCATCCTCGCCCCGGACGGCTTCCGGCGACAACAACCGACCCCGCCCCGCGACCGGCACCCACGTCGCGCCGGCCGGCACGACGCGTCCGGCGCGCACCACCGGCCCGTCGCCGACGTCGCGCCGCCCGGACACGCGGCAGGCCACTCCCGCGGACACCCCGGCCGGCACCCCCGCGGGCGCCGAGGCGCGCTTCGCGAACGGCCCGCTCGCGGTCGTCGACGTCGACGACGGCCACACCGTGGCGTACTGCGTCGGAGGCCTGGTCCTGGACGTGCCCGCCAAGTCCCTGGCGGCCCTCGTGGAGTGGACGCTGAAGGAGGCCAAGCTCGGGCAGCCCAAGCTGTCCGGCCCGGGCAAGGACGCCGACCCGCTGCTGGTGCTCACCGAGGCCGCGTTGCGGCACTACGGCCTGCCCGCCGCTCTCACGGAGGAGGAGCGGCGGGCGGGACGGCTGCCCGACGGCCACAAGGTCATCGGGCAGCTGGCGCGCGCGGAATGGAGGCTGACCCGGCGCGGGTTCGGCCCGTGGGCGCGGATCTACCGCCCGGCGCAGGGCTCGGAACGCAACTGCGTGCAGCTGTGCATCCCGTCGTGGCACGCGCTCGACGCCCGGCACTGGGGGAGCGCCGCCGACCTTCCGCCGGCGGACCTCGCCCGGCTGCTCGGCATTTACGCGGCACGGGTGATGACGCCGCGCGGGTCGACGGCGGTGACCGGCCTGGAGCTGATGACCGCCCTGCACCCGCCGACCCGCGCCTCCGAGCCGGACGAGACGGGCCGGCGGCACAGCGTGCACAACCCGGGTTCGCTGGGGAAGGACCCGGTGGACCCGGCGCCCTGCGAGGCCCCCGACGGGCACCCGCTCCTGGCCCACCTGCCGCGCTTCCACCGCCGCACACCGGCGGAGGTCCTGGCGGAGGAGGCCTACGACTGGGCCCGCCCGCTCACCGACGACGAGTGCACGAAGCGGTTCCTCGTCGGCATCGACGTCAACATGGCCTTCGGCGCCGGCGCCAACGGCCTGGTCGTCGGCCTGGGCGCGCCCACCCACGTCAAGCAGCCGCAGTTCGATCCAAAACTGCCCGGCTCGTGGCTGGTCGACCTCTCCCACGTCGATCTGTCGAGGGTGCGGGCCGGCAAGGAATGGGTCCAGCTGGACGCCGGCCTGCTGCCCAGCCCGTTCACACCGTCCGGCGACCGCCCCGAGGGACCGGCCTGGTACGCCACACCGACCGTCGCCTACGCCGTCGAGCTGGGGTACGACGTCACCCCGCTCGAGGCCTACGTCCGCCACGACAGCGGCCGGTACCTGGACGCCTGGTACAACAGGCTGCGCGACGCCTACGTCGCCACCATGGCCGACCTCGGCGTGCCCGCCGATGTGCCGCCGGAGGAGTTCCTGCGGGCCATGGACGGCCACAGGGAGCGCGACCCCGAGCTGGCGATCGCGGTGGCCGCGATCAAGGCGACCGTCAAGGGCGGCATCGGCAAGCTGCGCGAGCGGCCGCGCGGCGAAGGCTGGAAGCCCGGCCGGCCCTGGCGCGCCCTCGCCCGCCCCACCTGGCGGCCGGACATCCGCGCCGCGGTCATCTCCCGCACGCGGATCAACATGCACCGCAAGATCGTGAAACACGCGGCGTTCACCGGCCAGTACCCGGTCGCCGTCCTGTCCGACTGCGCCGTCTACGCCTCCGCCGGACCGTCGCCGCTGGACTTCCTGCCCTACCGGGAGGGCAAACCGCTGCCGGGCGGCTGGCGGCTCGGCGTCTCGCCCGGGATGGTCAAGCACGAGGGCACCCGGACCGTGCTGTGGGGCGAAGAGGTCCGCGAGCGGTTCGAGGCACCGCAGCTCAACCTCGCCCGGTACATCAAGACCGGCGAGATCACCGCCAAGGACGACGGGGAGTGACAGTCCGATGAGCGTGTTCGGGGACGGCCTGGACAAGGCCGTACAGCGGGCGTTCACCCGCCCCGTTCCCAAGAGCGCGGGCGCGCAGATGCGCTACCTGGTCAAACAGCTCAAGAGCACCAGGGCCGTCGCCCGGCTGCTGCGGATCTCCCAGCGCACCGTCGAACGGTATGTGAAGAACCAGATCAAGACGCCCCGCCCGGACCTCGCCGCCCGCCTGGAGAGCGAGGTCAGGAAGCGGTGGCAGCCGCAGATCCGCGCCAAGGCACGGCAGCAGGCCGCGACCACCGGCGGCATCGTCATCGACACCCGCGCACGCATCGGCTACACCGCCCCCGTCGGCACCACCGACGACGCCCGCCTGCGCCATCTGACCGTCGCCCTGCCACCGCAGTACGCGGCCCGGCTGTTCGACGCCCGGGACCGGGGCGCGCCCGACCAGCAGCTGCGGCAGATCGCCGCCGAAGCACTCAAGGAGGTCTACTTCCAGGACAGCGGCCGCCGCGCCGGCTCCCTGGAGGAGGTCCGCCTCACCGACGTCGAACACGTGGAGTTCGACCTGTAGGCACCCCGACCCACAGTGCGCCCCGAACCGACGGGGCCGGGAACACCGCGTGGCACCGTCGGCGGCACCCCCGCACCGTCACTGCGGCGGCTTGCCCCGGACGGCGAGGACCGACGCCCGTGCGGGCGTACTTTTGCCCCGTTGCAGAACCTGCCCCAGTGGGGGAGGAGGGGGTTAAGCGAGGGGTAGACATGTCACGGAGGGAGCCTGCCGCCTTGATGCCGCCCTCGGATGCCTCTCACGGCCGGAGCGGCCCCTCGCACGACGAAGGCCTGCCCCACCCTCACAGGGCCGAGCAGGCCTTCACCGGGCCGACGAGGGCGAATCGGCCTCAGGCGGTGGCCACCGCGAAGATGTGGATGACGCCGCCGTCCGTCGTGGCGGGCAGCGTCACACTCGCCAGCTGCTTGCCGGCCTGCAGCGCGATGGGCGCGGTGGCGAACACCTCCGTACCCACCGGGTCCTTGCCGCCGCCCTGCACGTCACGGTAGGCGGTGTGGACGGCGACCGTGTTGCCGAACGACGGCGTCTGCGAGCCGCCGCCCAGCGTCCAGTCGCTGAAGCCGATGCCGGCCTGCTGGGTCGTGCCGTCGGTGTACGTGAGCGTCGCCGTACCGCTCGCCGCGCCCTCAGCGGCGCTTCCCAGGAAACTCAGCTTCGTGGCACCGGCGGCCGTCGGCACGGCGAGCACCTGACCGCCACCGACCACCTCGATGTTGTCGGGCTCACCGGCGGCGGCCTCGGGCCAGGTGAAGTCGAACCCGCCGGAGGAGACCGTGTCACCCGGTTCGACGCCGGCGGCGGCGAGAGCCGCGGCCGAGTAGCTCCAGCCCTCACCGTCGAAGTCGGCCAGCGGATTCGCGTCGTCGGCCGAGATGCCGGTGCTGTTGACGTTCCACAGCATGCTGTTCTTCGCGGCGACTGTCACCGAGGCGGACGTCTTCGGCAGCGCTGCACCGGACGAGGACGTGAACGTCACCGGGACCGTGTAGAAGCCCTTCTTCGTCCCGGCGGCCGCGGAGACCGAGATCTTCGCACTGGCGGACCCACCGCTCGGCACCCTGACGTCACCCTGGCCTGGCGTCACCGTGATGCCTGCGGGCGGGGTGGCCGTCCAGTGGACGTCGGTGTCCTGCCCGTGGAGTGTCTGCACCCTGACGCTCGCGGTGACGGCGTCGCCACCGGGCTCCGCCTTGAGCTTCCCCGGGGTGACACCGGTGAAGTACTTCACTCCGCCGCCCGGGAACGACGGCGGCGCGTCGGCCTTGGCGCTGCCCCACGAGGTGTTGGGCCGGGACCCGAGGGTGTAGTCCAGTCGGCCGCCGTGGGCGACGAACGAGGCGGGGACCCACGGCTTGCCGGACTTCTTGCCGTTGACCCTCAGGCTCTGGACGTAGATGTTGTCCGCCGAGGCAGCAGGCGCGTTGATGGTGATGGTCCTGTGGTTCCCGGTGTGTATCACGGCACGCGGGAACAGCGGTGCCGAGAGCACCATGTCGGCGCGGCTGGGATTCTGCGGGTACATGCCCAGCGCCGAGAAGACGTACCAGGACGACATGGTTCCGGCGTCGTCGTTACCGGGGATGCCGCCGGGGGTGTCGGTCCACAGCTGGTCCATCTCCGCACGGACCGTCTCCTGGGTCCTGTACGGCTGCCCCAGGTAGTCGTACAGGTAAGGGGCGTTGATGTCGGGCTCGTTGGTCGGGTCGTAGCGTGTGGCGTCCCTGGCCGAGAAGTCGAAAGCGCCGTCCGGGGTGCGGAAGAAGGAGTCGAGCCGGGCTGTGGCCGCGTCGTTGCCGCCCATGGCGCTGGCGAGGCCCGCCACGTCGGAGTACACCATCCAGGTGTAGCGGGCGCTGGTCCCCTCGACGAATCCGCTGCCGGTGCCCGGGGTGAACGTACCCGCCCAGGTGCCGTCGGACTTGCGGTCGCGGACGTAGCCGCCGTGCGCGGTGGCGTCGGGGTCGAAGACGTTGGCCCAGTTGCCGGAGCGCTCGAGGAACTTCTTCTCGTTGGCGCGGTCCCCGATCCGGCCGGCGAGCGAGGAGATGCCGAAATCGGCCACCGCGTCCTCCAGCGTCTCGGCCGCACCGCCCCAGCAGTGACAGCCGTCGGCCGGCACGTAACCAAGGTTCAGGTACTTGTCCAGAGCCGGGCGCTGACCGACGCATTCGACGTTGCAGCCGGCACTGTCGGAGTCGTTCGCAGTCGGCACGGTCGCTGCCGTGACCAGGGACTTCAGGGCGCCCCTGACGTCGAAGTCATGCCCGCCGAAGGCATGGATACCGGCGAGCGCCACGTCCGAGGGGTCGCCCGACATCACGCTGGTCTTGCCGTTCTCCAGAAGCCAGCGGTCCCACTCGCCGCCCCTCTGGCTGGCGTAGTTGAACAGGGACTGGGCGTAGTCGCTGCCCGCCCTGGAGTTCAGCAGTGTCATCAACTGGACCTGGGCGCGGTACTGGTCCCAGCCGGAGAAGGTGCCGTACTGCGCCTTCTGGCCCTTGGCCAGCGTGTGGGGCTTGCGGTCGGCGCCCAGGTACCGGCCGTCGACGTCGCTGGTGAGAGTCGGCTCCAGCATGGAGTGGTAGAGCGCGGTGTAGAAGGTGGAGCGCTGGGCGTCGCTGCCGCCGCTCACCTCCATCTTGCCCAGTGCCTGCTCCCATGCCGCCCTGGCCCGGGACCTGACCGAAGCGAAGGTCCTGGTCCGTGGATTCTCCGCGCGGAGGTTGGCCTCCGCGTTCTCCGGCCGGACGTAGGAGATGGCCACCTTCGCCTGGACCTCGGTGGTGCCCGCCGGGAACGTCACGTAGGCCCCTGAGCCCTTGCCGGCCACCGGATTGCCGGACGAGCTGAAGCCCGTACCGCCCGTGGCGGAGGGGGAGCCCGGCTTCAGGGTTCCGTCCGTCCAGGTGCCGGACGTGGCGAACGGCGTGTCGAAGTGCGCCGTGAAGTACAGCGTGTAGAGGTCCTTGCGGTTGTTCGGGCTCTGCGGGCCGCAGAAGTTGCCCGCGCTGACCGAACCGGTCACGGTCCTGTCCTCGGTGTTCACCCGGACGTCGGCGGCGGTGCTGCCGCTCTCCGAGTTGGACGTGCGGAACAGCATGCTCGCGGGTTTGTCCGCGGGGAAGCCGAACCGTCCCGAGCCGGTACGCGGGGTGGCCGTCAGTTCGGCGGACGCGCCGCTGTCCAGACGCACCCTGTAGTAGCCGGCCGACGCCGTCTCGTTGGCGTGGGAGAAGGTGGCGGCGTACTTGGAGTCGGTGGTGTCGGCCGTGGGGGAGGAGTCGACCTCGCCCACGTACGGCATGATCGGAATGTCGCCGTTGGCCCCGGAGCATCCGACGCCGTTGAGGTGCGTGAGGCTGAAGCCCCGGATCTTCGTGGCGTTGTACTGGTAACCGCCCGGAGCGGGTGTCGAGGCCTGATTGCCGCGCGAGGTCTGCGGACTCCACGCCAGCATGCCGAACGGCTGGACCGCGCCGGGATAGGTGTTGCCGGCGTTGGACGAGCCGATCAACGGGTTGACGTAGGAGACCGGATCCTCGACCGCACCCCGGCCCTTCGCCGCCGATGCGGGGGTGACGGACACGGCCAACGCGGCGGCAGCCATGGCTGCCGCCGCGATGGAACCGAGAGCTCGCCGCCCGGGACGAGCCCGGCCCTCTGCTGGGGTATGACGTACCGATGAGCCTGACACCTGGCCTGCCCTTCGCGCCTGATGGGGGATCACCCCGCGCTTCTGGCACGCGCGTTCGCTCTCCCGCCCGGAAGTACATCGACAACGTTGTCAACGACGCGAGGATGCTCCCCCTGTCTTCCGGCGGTGTCAAGGGGTCGAGATCACAAACGGTCCTGCCTGGTGGCCGGTGTCCTGCGGGGCGGGTGCCGCGGGGCGGCGTGGCCTGGACCGGGTGGTGCCTGAGCGACGCTGGGAGCGGGCCGGCGGCTGCACCGGGCGGCGTCAGAAGTGATCGGAAACGTCGATTGCCGCGAGCGTACGGCCTGCGCCCCGCCGGACATCCAACGCGCCCTCGCTGCCCGGCGTCGCCCGCACGCGCACGCGACACGCCTTCGGACGGCCCATTCAGTGGCCACGAGGCCACGGGAGCCATAACTTATACAATGTGACAAAACGCCACATTGCTCTTTTCCTCAGCAGCGTAGGACTGGTCGCCTCCTGCGGCCCTGCCGCCCTGTCGGACTCGGCGGAGCGGACGCATCTCGTGCACCCGGGGGAATCAATCCAGAAGGCGGTGGACTCCGCCAAGTCGGGCGACACCGTACAGGTGATGCCCGGCACCTACCAGGAGAGCGTCAAGGTGGCGACGCCCGGCCTGACCCTGCGTGGTTCGGGCACCGCCACCGTCATCAAGCCGGCGGCGAAGGCCGCGAACGACTGCGGCCGGCGCGGCAACGGCATCTGTGTCATCGGCACCGAAGCCAAACGGCTCAAGAACGTCACCATCTCCGACCTGAAGGTGACCGGCTTCTCCAAAACCGGATTGATGTCCATGGCCACCGAAGACCTGACCGTGCGGGGGGTGACGGCCGAGAAGAACGCCGTGTGGGGCCTTGCCGAAGAGCACTCCGAACACAGCACGTACCGGGCGAACACCGCCCGGAACAACGGGGACGCGGGTATGTTCCTGGCCAACACCGTCGCAGCCGAAGAGGGCGGCGTCGACACCAAGGGCACGGTGGTCACCGACAATCGCTTGGAGAACAACAGGGTCGGCGTCACCGTCCGCCGACTGCGCAACCTGAGCGTCACCAGCAACAACGTCAGCGGCAACTGCGCAGGCGTCTTCATCGTCGGAGACGAGAACAAGCCGAAGGCCGGCGAGCTGACCGTGCGCGGCAACCGGGTCGTGAAGAACAACAAGTACTGCGCCAAGACCGAACGGCTGCCCTTCCTGCAGGGCTCGGGCATCATCCTGACCGGCGTCGAGAAAACCGATGTCACGGGAAACGAGGTGACCGGGAACTCCGGCACGTCCCCGCTGTCGGGCGGCATCGTGCTCTTCAAGAGCTTCGTCGGAGCAACCAGCGACAACAACCGGGTCAGGGACAACGCGCTGCGGGACAATTCCCCCGCGGACCTGATCAACCAGGAGAGCACCAAGAGCGGCAACACCTTCACCCGCAACGTCTGCCACGCGTCCAGCCCCACCGGGCTGTGCTGAGGCCCTACCCCGGACCCTGGGCAGCATCTCGGATCGTTCCGACGTGGTGAACGCAGCGAGGGTCCCGGGCGGTCCGCCCCATCGGGCCGCCCGGTGCCCCCCGAGCACTTGTCTGTATGCGGCACCACCGGCACCGGCACCCCGGCGGAGGACCTCATGCACGGTCTGGCGACGGACCACCGGCGCAGTCACCGGCCACTTGCCGGGCCGGTCCGCCCGGAAGGGACAGGCCCGCCTGCCAGGCCGCGAAGGACAACCGGTCCACCGACAGTTCGGCGATGCGAGTCATGGCGCGTGCCCCACGGCCGACGCCGGGCTCTACGCGCAGGAGGATCAGTCCCCCTCCGTTGTCGGTCGGCGAGGGCCCGACGGCATGCTGGGGGCAGCCTTGATCCAGTCGGAGCCGACGATCGGCGTCCCCTCGCACGGACACCGGCCTGATCCGTGCTGATCTGCGCGACGGGACCGTCGGGAATAGCGTGGAGAACAGCGGCACCGGGTCGGGAGGGATCTCCCGGTGCACTCCTCCGACGAGCAGGGCGCGAAGCAGGGAGACAGAGCCATGCCCTGGAGCCTGAACGGCACGTACCTGGAGAGCTGCAACTGCGACGTGGTCTGCCCCTGCACCACCTCGGGCTTCGCCGCGCCGGCCGACCACGAACGCTGCCAGGTGACCTTCGCGTTCCACGTGGACAGCGGGAACGTGGACGGCGTGGACGTCTCCGACCGCAGCGTGGCCCTCTTCATCGACGGGCCCCGGGTGATGGCCGAGGGGGACTGGCAGGTGGCGCTGTACGTCGACGCTTCGGCCGACGACGGCCAGGCGGAAGCGCTGGGCAAGGTTTTCTCCGGCCAGGCCGGCGGGCCGATGGCAGCGCTCACTCCGCTCATCGGGGAGGTCCTCGGCGTGCAGCGCGTCCCCATCCACTACCGCGACGACGGCCGCCGCCACGCCGCAAGGGTGGACGACGCCATCGACATCGAGATCGAGGACCAGGTCGCTCCGCAATTCGGCGACGACGGTCCGATCATGCGCCTGACCGGCATGTTCCACCCGGCGAACAGCACGCTGACGATCGCCCGCTCCACCCGGGCGACGGGCGACGGCGTGTACGGCCGGTCCTGGGACTTCACGGGAGCCAACGGGCACTCGGCACCCTTCACGTGGTCCGCATGACCGTTCGGCCGGTCACCGTCCGCAGGGCGGGCCCCGCCGGGCTGCTGCTGGTCGCAGCAGCCGCCGCCTGGATCTGGGCGGTGACGCGCTCTGCCGGCACGGGAGCGATGCCGGGCACCATGGGCCTGGGCCTGCCCGCCTTCCTGGCCGTGTGGACGCTGATGATGGCGGCGATGATGCTGCCCGCCACGGCGCCCGTCGCCGCACTGTACGCACGCACCATCAGCGCGCACCGCGCGCCCCACATGGTCGTTTTCACGGTCGCCTACCTGCTTGTCTGGGCGGCGGCCGGCCTGCCGGCGTACGCACTGGCCGGCGGCCTGGGCCGGGCGGCGAGCCTCCCCGCCGCGGCGGGGACCGCGGTGGCCACAGCCGTGTTCGCAGTCAGCGGCGTCTACCAGCTCACGCCCCTCAAAGACCGCTGCCTGGCCAAATGCCGATCGCCGATCGGGCTCATGCTGCGCTACGCCTCGTATCCGGGGCCCTCCCGCGATCTGCGTGCCGGGGCCCACCACGGGGCCTTCTGCCTGGGCTGCTGCTGGTCGCTCATGGTGCTGCTGGCAGCGTTCGGTCTGATGAACCTGTGGGCCATGGTGGTCCTGGCCGCCGTGATCACCGCCGAGAAACTCGCTCCGGCCGGCCGCCTGGTGGCCCGTGGCGTGGGGATGGCCTCAATCGCCCTGGCCGTCGCCGTCTTCTGGGTCCCTGCGCTGGCTCCGGGCCTCACCGGTGGCAGTACGGCAGGGATGTGAGACGGCCCGTGGGCGCCGGGGGATGGCATGGAGCAGGACCACGACGCCGGCCTGGACCTCGGCGACGGCGTTCGCCGCCGGGGGTGCCTCTCTGTCTTTCGTCAAGCAAGCTGTGGGGTTTGTCCTGGTCCCCGTGACCACGGACCTCGCCGGCTTCGCGCACATTCCCGACCACGCCCGTCACCCCCGGCGGATCCGGCCCGTGATCGGCACGCTGACCCCTGCCGACGAGGCCGAGACCCCCGCAGGAAACCGCGCAGGAGCTGTTCTCTGACGGGATGAACCAGTTCGGCCTCGACCCGCAGGAGCAAGAACCGCGCTACCACATGCGCCCCGACGGTCACACTGTGTGTGGGCGTGATGACAGGGGCGCCGATTGATTCTTCAAGTTTGACCGGACGGTAATTCTCCGCTCACTGTCAGAAGTTCAACCAATGCTCCGGCCAAGTAGTTTGCTTGGGACGGCAATACCGGGAAACGCGGATGTCGACACTCCTGAGAGACACTGGAAGGAGGGAGGCCCACAGGTGAACACCGATCCGATGGCCGACGACGTCTACCAGCCGACCGAGAACGACGTGCGCGAAATTGACGCCGCACGGCTGGACGACCTGGAGGACGCGGTCCAGGAACCGACCTATGACGAACTCCTCGACGTGGGGTACTCCCCGCCCGAGAAGCCGCTCGGCGTCACCAAGCACGGCACCACCGCGGCCGAGCAGCGGGAGGGCGAGAGCCTCGACCAGCGGTTGATCCAGGAGGAGCCGGATGTACGGGAGCCGGAGGGTGACGGGGTGGGCGACCTGCCCGGCGGCGACGGCGAGCTCATCGACCCGGAGGCGGGTGAGGCGCGCGCCGGCCGCCTGATGGCCCCGGACGAGGGCGTACATCCCGACACCGAGAAAGAGGAGGTCGCCTACGACGTGGGCATCGACGGGGGAGCGGCCAGTGCCGAGGAGGCCGCGGCCCACGTCACCGACGACGACTTCTCGCCGCCCGACGACGACCCCATCCCCCCGGACGATCCCCTGCTGTACCCCCGCCCCCGGCGCCGGCACCGGCAGAGCTGAGGAGTCAGTCCCGCAGACGGTCGATCTGCCGCAGCCTGTTCGTCGCGTCCAGGGCGGCGACCTTGTACGACTCCGCGAGCGTCGGACAGTGGAACAGGGCGTCGACGAGGTGGTCGACGGTGCCGCCGCAGCCCATCACCGTCTGTCCGATGTGCCCGAGCTCGGTGGCCCCCGTGCCGAAGCAGTGCACGCCGGGCAGCGTGCGGTCCTCCGGCGACACCAACGGCTTGAGCATGCCGTGCGAGTCGCCGATGATCTGCCCGCACGCCAGTTCCCGGTAGCTGGAGACGCCCGCCTCGAACGGCACGCGGTCCTCGGTGAGCTGGTCCTCCGGGACCCCACGAAGCTGTCTCGTCGACCATGATCCGCCCGCGCCCGGCGGCGGTCGCTCCGGCCTTGCCAGGTCCAGATCGTCGGTGAGCCCCTGCCGGCCCGTCACCCGTCCCACGCGGCTGAAGAGAGCAGCCCCGCCGTGAGGGAGAACGGAGCAAGCGCTCTGAGCTAGGGCCTGTATCGAAAGTGCTGGTCACAGCCGCTCGTCGAGGACTGCGATCAGCACGGTCGCCTCGTAGTGGACGGCGAGCTCGTATCTCGTGGCGACCGCGCGGTGGCGCTTGAGCCGATTGATGCCGTCTTCGCTCGCGGTTGGGCGCGGGCGGCGACCTCGGGCACCACCGTCGAACCGAGCCTGCTCGTCCATGCTCGACTTGAGCGGTGCTCGCGGCGCTTTCGCATCATGGCCAGGCAAGGAAGCTTTCGACTCATCAGAACCACGCCCGGCCTCTACTCACTAGAGTCAGGGGCCTTGGAGAGTCAAGGGGGAGCTTCGTGACCTTAGCTGTGGGTTTCTTCGATCTGTTCACCTACGGGATACCAGGAGCACTGCACCTATCCTTGATCATTTACGTGCTCACACGCTTGCAGATCATCGATCTCACCAATCTGGCCTCGGGGCCGTCAGCGCTACAGGTGGTCGGAGTCGGCGTTGCCAGTTACCTGTTGGGGCATCTCGCCTATCCGCTGAGTGCCCTCCTGGACAAGGTGGCACCGTGTTGGAACTGGAGTGTCGAGGACGCTCGTCTCGATTTCGTGGCCAGAGTGCCCGAGTCCCGGGACCGAGCCTTCGTGCGCACTGACATATCTCTGCTGCTGGCCGCGGTGGAACTCCACGACAAGGAGGCAGCGGGCGAGATCACTCGGCTTCAAGGCGTCGCGTTGATGCTGCGCAACTCGGCTCTCGCCCTGGTGTTCGCGCTCTTCATCGCGGTGATCGAGCTCGTCGTAGGGTCCGATCGTGTGCTGGCGGGATGCTGCGCGGCGCTGCTGCTCGTGAGCCTGACTGCAGCAGTCAGACACGGGCGCCGTGTGCGGCACTGGGACCGCCTGAAGACGTTGGAGATCTGCTTCTGGATCCCAGACATCGATGACAGGTTCAGCTCCAACCACCAGTGATCACAAGGCGCATCCGCAGGCCTGAGGCTCCAACCTCAGAGCCTCGGGCGTGGATCGAATGTGCTGGTCACAGCCACTCGTTGATTGCCGCGACAAGGACAGTCGCCTCGTAGCGGACCGCCAACTTGTGGTGCCGCGTGGCAACGGACCGGTGCCTTTTTAAGGCGGTTAATACCGCACTCGACCGCGTGCCGTTCGCGGTAGTCAATCGGGTCGAACTTCGGCGGCCGACCGCCAAGCGAGCCACGTTCATTGCGGTTGCGGGCCTGATCGGACTTGTCCGGGATGGTGCAGCGGATGCAGAACAGGTGGTACGCGCGGCCCCACGGCCCGTACTCATCCGGCACATCCCGCCATGGGATACCGGTGCGGACCCGGAAGCGTATGCCGTCGATCAGCTGTCTCCTGGTTCATATCGGCGGTCGGCCGGGCTTCTTGCCCTTCGGTAACAGCGGCTCCATCGCCGCCCATTGCTCCTCTGCCAGATCTCCACGTGCCACGGGCCAAGACCATCTCAGCTCAAGATCCACTTTCGATACACGCCCCAAGTCTGAGCCACTGCGGTGCGCGGATCGCGCCGTGTGTGCCGGCCGTCTGGACCTTCCCGGCGGGACAGGGCACCGTACAGCCCCGGAGAACGGTTTCCCCACACCAATCGAGGGCTGTCCACATGTCGATGGCACCAACTGTCCTGCGGCTGGCCGGAGCGGTCGCCGGCCTCGTGCTCCTGGCCACACAGACGACGACGGCGTCCGCCGCGCCGCCGTCCCGCCCGCCCACCGCCCCACGGGCCGCGTCCGCGGCGCAGACCTGGTATCCGCCCCTGTCCACCCGGGGCCGCTACATAGTCGACGCCCGGGGCGACCGCTTCCGGCTGAAGGGCGCCAACTGGGACGGGGCACAAGGGTCGTGGAAGGGCAGCGGCGACATCGGTGATCCGGCGAGCCATCACGCGGGCCAGGACTCCCACGGGATACCGCTCGGTCTCGACCGCGTTCCGCTGGACGGACTGCTCGCCGACTTCCACGAACTGGGCATCAACACCGTCCGGCTGCCGTTCTCCAACGAGATGATCCACAGCACGGACACGGTGCCCGACAGCGCCGTGCGCGCCAACCCGCAACTGCGCGGCAGAACATCGCTCCAGGTCTACGACGCCGTCGTGGACGCGCTCAGCCGGAGCGCGTTCGCGGTCATCCTCAACAACCACACCAACACCTCCCGTTGGTGCTGCGGGGTGGACGGCAACGAGCGGTGGAACACCGGGCAGTCCACCCGGCAGTGGGCCGACGACTGGGTCTTCATGGCCCGCCGCTACGCCGGGATCCCGGGGGTGGTCGGCGCCGACCTGTACAACGAGGTCAGACGCAACGTCCTGGACGACCCCAACTGGGGTCTGGGCGACGACCACGACTGGTACGCGGCCGCCCAGCTCGCCGCCGACCGGATCCTCACCGAGGGCGACCCCCGTCTGCTCATCGTGGTCGAGGGCATCAACTGGACCGGCCTGCCCGCCGACGGGCTCCCGCACGGCCGGCCGCAGCTCACCCCCGTGCGGACGCTCTCGCACACCCTCGTGGACGCGCACAAGCTGGTGTACTCCGCCCACTTCTACGGATACACCGGTCCGCACCACAGCGGTGCCACCGGCATCGGCGAGACACATGACCAGCGCTACCAGGACATGACCCGCGGGAAGCTGGGCGCGGCGCTCGACGGCGAGGCGTTCTTCGTCGAGGAGAGCGGCCGGCACTACACCGCGCCCGTCTGGGTGAGCGAGTTCGGCATCGGGAGCGGCGAGACGAACCCGGCGGCCCGCACCTGGTTCGGCAACATGACCGACTACCTCGCCGACCACGACGCCGACTTCGCGTTCTGGCCGCTGGTCGGCTTCGAGGGCCACGACGACTGGGCACTGCTGCGCTACGACGACGCCGGGCACCGTTCGGGCGTCCTGGACGCCGACTGGCGCGGCACGGCCTGGCGGCACCTCATGTCCGCGCCCGGAACGACCGGACCCGTGACGCCCGTGCCCGCCTGGCGGATGCTGACCACCGACCACGGCGACGCGGTGGAGTCACTGCGCGCACGGGCGACGGGCGACTGGGACCCCGGGGCCCGCAAGGCCGCCTGCCCCGACGGGCTGCGGCTGATCGGTCTGGGTCACACGAGCGGCCGTGGCCTGTGCACCGACGCCCACGCGGCGGCTCCGGCCACGGACACGGGGCAGACCGTCGTCACCGACGAGCGGTACGTGCCCGCCGGCGGCGACTGGGCGTCGGGGTACACGAAGCTCCAGTGCCCGCCGGGCGGTCTGCTGACCGGCTACAGCGTGCGCGGAGAGCGGGTGTCGGCGGCGCTGTGCGTGCCGGGCCGTACCCCGCTCGCGGGAGCCGCCCGCACCGTGTGGTTCGACCGGGCCGACAACCGTCCCGACGGTGCGGCGGCGGGTGACTTCGCCGAGGGCGACTACAAGGGGCAGTGCGCGACGGACGAGTACGCCGCCGGGATCGCGTTCACCACGCGGTTCGGCAGCCGCCCCGGGCCCGACGCCCTGCTGTGCCGCACCCTGCCGTGAGCGCGTGACCGGCCGGGTACCGCGGTGGGCGCCGTCGGTGCCCGGCCTTGGCGATGATCGAGGGCGGCAATACCGTCCTGATATATCGCGTGAACGCCATACGCCGTCCAGATCGCCCTCGACCTGCTGGCCCGGATGCCCAGGCTCGCCCCTCACCGGCAGGGCCCGGCTCTGGGAACCCCGCCGCCTTGCGGATCGCCACGATGGCGGGCACCGAACTCCGGCGTGTGGATCAGTGGGAACGTGCCGAGGAGGCCAGCCGGGTCGAGGCCCGAACCTCCGACGTGTTCGGGCCCTCGACCGGTCTGTGCACTTCAATGCGTCACCGGCGGGGTTTCGGTGATCTCCCACCTCCCCGGCCGCCGCGGTGGGGTGCTTCACGCCCGCGACGCGGCCCGGTGTCTGGGCAGTCCCGCCAGGGTGGTCAGGACGGTGTCGTTGGCGTTCCGGTCGCCGACGGTGAGCCTGAGTCCCTCGCCGGGGTAGTGGCGCACCTGGACACCGGCGCCGGCGAGTGCCGCGGCGCCCTCGTCGACCGGATCGGGCGCGGCGAGCCAGACGGAGTTGGCGTGGCCGTGAGGTACGCCCCAGCCGAGGGACACGAGTTCGCCTCGGAGCCGTTCGCGCTCTGCGACGACGGTGTCCACGCGTAGCCGCAACTCGCTCTCGGCCCGCAGCGAGGCCTTCACCGCCGCCGTCGCCACCGCATTGATCCCGAAGGGCAGCTGCTGCCGGCGGATCCGCCCCACCAGGTCCAAGGAGCCGAGGCAGTAGCCGACCCGCAGGGCGGCCAGGCCGTAGGCCTTGGAGAAGGTGCGCAGGACCAGGAGGTTGGGATGCGCGTCCAGGAGCGAGGGCGTATCCGGCAGGTCGGTGTCGCGGGCGAACTCGATGTACGCCTCGTCGAGGAGCACGGTGACGTGCCGGGGAACCTGACGCAGGAACGCCGACAGCGCGTCCGCGGCGACGAGGCTTCCGGTGGGGTTGTGGGGATTGCACAGCACCACGACGCGGGTGCGGTGGTCGAGCGCCGCGAGCAGGGCCCCCAGGTCCTGGTGGCCGTCCGGCGACAGCGGTACGGGGACCGGCCGGGCGCCGGCCATGGCGGCCAGGAGCGGGTAGGCGTCGAACGTGCGCCAGGCGTACACCACCGTGTCGCCGGGCCGCACCACTGCCTGGAACAGTTGCAGGGCCACGCCGACGGATCCGCTGCCGACCGCGACGCGGTCGGAGGGCACCCGGCACCACGCGGCGATCCGTTCGGTGAGCTCGTCGGGGTGGAACTGCGGGTAGCGGTGGGCCTGCGCGACGGCCCGTTGCATCGCCTCGCGCACCGACGGCAGTGGGGGATACGGGCTTTCGTTCAGGGAGAGCCGGTGCAGGACGGGGATGTCCACGGCTCAGTCCCGCCCGCCGTGCCAGCGAACGGCGACGGCACCGGCGAAGTCGCCCGCGTGGGCGAATCCGCCGAGCACCATCAGAGCGCCGTCCTCCACCCGCCCGGAGCTGATCGCCCGGTCCAAGGTGACGGGGATCGCCGCCCCGAACAGGTTCCCGCACTCGTCGAAGGTGTTCAGATGCCGTTCCGGCGGCAGTTGCAGCGCTTCTCGCCAGTTGCGCAGGAAGGTGCGGTTGGGCTGGTTGGTGATGAGGACGTCGATGTCGGTGCTCTCCACGCCGAGCCGTCGGCACAGGTCCGTGATCACCTCGGGGACGAGGCGGTTCCCGCGTGCCAGGACCTTGGCGACACTGGCATCGGTGAACCCGATCCGCAGCTGGGACTCGCCCGGCTCCCAGTACTTGCGGCCGTCGTCGACCGCCACGGTCATGTCACCGGCGTACTCGCCTATGTGCCGGGTCTCCAGGTGGAGGACCGGCGACTGTGCCGACGTGGTCAGGTACCCCACGCCGCACCCGTCGCCCGGGATCGCCGCCTGGGCGAGTTTGCGCACTTCGGACTGGGTGAACCACTGCCCGGCGGCGCTCTGCGCGTTGCATATCAGCGCGGTCCTCGCGTCGGTGCTGGTGAGGATCTGCCGGGCCAGCTTCACCATGTACACGAAGGATGCGCAGCCCGCGTTGGCCACGTCGACGAGCCACTCCGGGTTCAGGCCCAGCCGACGCGCCACCTCGGTGCCGGCGCCCACGAACGGCAGGTCCGGCAACTGGCTGTGCACCAGCAGCACGTCGACACCGCGGATTTCGTCCCGGCCGTGCCGTTCGATCAGGGGCTGTACGGCGCGTTCGACCATGTCCGCGTTGGTCTCGTGCCCGGCCACGTGGTGCCGTAACGGCGGGACCTTGAACATGGGGTGGTTGCGGAGCTTGTCCTCGGCTCCGGGGAAGTCCGTGTAGAACTCCGCGGGGACCGGCTCGCCGGGCAGGTAGCTCGCGACGTCGGTGAGGCTGACCGTGGTCACCGCGCCACCGCCTTCGCCGGAGCCGAGACGACCGGCAGGCCGCGCCGGTGACGGTGTTCCAGGATGGCCTTGAGGTTGTGCATCTCCACGGTGTGCCCCGCGTAGAAGAGGTCCCAGTAGTCGCCCACCCAGGGCCGCTCCGGGCGGGGGGCCAGGTCGGGGCGCGGGTTGTCGTCGTAGTAGGGGTGCCGGCAGTTGGTCCAGGTGATGACCGAACCCGGCTTGTCGAGCACCAGCCGGGCCGGGACGACACGCATCAGGTAGATCATCCACAGCGTCTCGCCCTGGTCCCAGGAGCAGTGGTAGTCCACGCTCATGGCCTCGCGGTTGGCGACCACCTTGCAGTAGATCCTGGTGTCGTCCTCCAGCCGGTCGTGACCGACCCACAGCCCCGGTGTGCCGGTGGGCGCGAAGTCCCGCAGGCTGCAGGTCCACTCCTCCAGGTGGTGGCCCTGGCGCAGGTAGTCGTAGACCTGCTCCGGGGGGCAGTCGACGTACTCGTGGATGGTGCAGTACTGCCCGTACACCTGATGGTGGGGGTAGACCGCGTGAGTGAGCTCCATGCAGTGGGCGGTCAGTTCCTCCTTGCTTGCATTCTCGATCCGGACCAGACCGGGGATGTCAGCCAACGTGGACGACTCCTCGCGCATCTGAACTCTCCTTGCTCTCGGCTGCTTGGGTGAAGGACTGGAACGGCAGGAACGGGGGGATCTCCCGTGGGTCACAGGCCACCGTGACGAACGCCGGGCCATCGCCCGCATTGCCGCGCAGCAGTGCCGTGCGCAGCTGCTCCGCGTCGGTGGCTCCCGTGACCTGCAGGTACGGGAAGGCGGCGGCCACGCCGGCGGCGAGGTCGGTGCGGGCGAACCGGTCGTGGTCGCGTACGCCGCCCTGGAAGATCTCCTCCCGCAGCGCGCACATGGCGTGTGCGTTGTTGTTGAAGATCACGAACGTCACGGGTGCGCCGTACTCCACGGCGGTGTGCACTTCCATCCCGTGCATGAAGAAGGAGCCGTCGCCTGCGAGGACGTAGGTGCGCCGGCCGGTGGCGAGCGCGGCGCCGATGCCGGCACCGAAGGTGTAGCCCATGCCGCCCATGCCGACCGCCACCACGAAGCGTCCCCGGCGCGGTGCCGGGAGGAGATGGACCGCGCTGGCTCCCGCGTTGCCGGCGTCCACGAAGACGTGTGCGTCCTGCGGGAGTGCCGCCTCCACCGCGGCGACGGCATCGGCATGGGTGACTGTTCGCTCCCGGGCCGGAAGGCGCGGGCCGGGCACGAGGGTGGGAAGGGCGCCGGCGTGCGGAGGGCAGGGACGTGGGCGGGACGGCAGCCGGGCGGTCACGGCGCGCAGTGCGTCCCGTAGGTTCCCGCCCAGGGCGGTGCCCGCCACGAACGGGGGTTCGGGGCCGATGCAGACGACGTCCGTGGCTGCCAGGGCCCGGTCCAGGCCGCCGCTTGCCAGGAGCGGCAGCCGGGTACCGGCCAGCAGGCACACGTCGGCCCGCCGCAGACAGTCCTCGACGTTGGCGTGGCCCATCACCCCGGCCACGCCGGCGAATCGGGGATCGCGGTTGTCGAAGACGTCCTTGGCGTCCGGGGTGACCGCCACCCACGCCCCGAGGGACCGGGCCAGGTCCGCCAGATCCTCACGCGCGTCCTCGGCGGCGACGCCTTCACCAGCGATGACGAGGACGCGGCCGGCGCCGCGAAGGGCGTCCACCACGGCGTCGACGGCAGCCGTGTCGAGTCGCGCCGCGGATGCCGCCGGAGAACCGGCCGGGGATGCCGCAGCGTGGCCGCCCGTTGCCGGGGCCGCGTCGTGGGCGGATGCCCGGATCAGCGCCTGCTGCACGTCCTTGGGCAGCAACAGCACGGCCGGCCCCCGTGGGTGGGCCTGTGCCGCAGCGACTGCCCGGGGCAGCAACCGCGCGAGGGAGTCCGCGTCATCGACCCGGGCACAGAACCGGGAGACGGGTGCGAAGACCGCCCGGGCGTCGAAGGAGCCCGTCTTGCCGCTGGAGTCCTGGAACGCGCCGTGCCCCTCCTGGCTGGTCGGCGGCTGACCCACCAGGGCCAGTACGGGCACCCGGGAGGCGTGGGCCTCCGCCAGACCCGGTACGAGGTTCATCGCCCCACCGCCCGAGGTGGCGGCAACCACGCCGAGGCGCCCGGTGGTACGCGCGTATCCGTCGGCCATCGTGACGGCGGAGAATTCGTGTTTGGCGACGACGCAGTCGATGGCTCCGCCGCGGTGCACGGCGTCGTACAGGTCCTCGATGTTCGCGCCGCCGACGCCGAACATGTGGGTGACGCCGGCCCCGGCGAGCTCCGCGGCCAGACAGTCGACCAGGCGTACCGTTTCCGCCTCGCGTAATTCCGATGTCGTGCTGGTCATGCGGGGCTCCCCTCCCGCTCGTGGCGCCGGTCGATGAGGCCGGACGGCGAGATCACCTGAAAGCGGTGCCGATATTCCCTGGGGGTGAGTCCCAGGGTTCTTCCGAAGGAGCGGAAGAACGTCTCGGTGGTGGCGAACCCGCAGCGGCCGGCTATCTGGCTGATCGTCAGGGCCGTGGTTTCCAGCAGCTCGCGGGCGCGGACGATACGCGACCGCTCGACGTACTGACCGGGTGTCGTGCCCACCTCGCGACGGAAGACCCGGGCGAAGTTGCGCTGGCTCATGTTGGCCTGCCGCGCGATCTCGGCCACGGACAGCGGACCGTCCAGGTTGTCCAGGATCCACTCCTGCGCTGCCCGGATCGGCGGATGGTCGGCCAACTGGGCGTCGAGGACGGCGCTGTACTGGGACTGTCCTCCGTGCCGCTTGAGGAACAGCACCAGGAAACGTGCCGTCTCCAGCGCGAGCGCCGACCCGTGATCGGCCTCCACCAGGGCCAGCGCCATGTCAATCCCGGTCGACACACCCGCGGAGGTCACGAAGGGACCGTCCCAGACGAAGATCGGTTCGGCGTCCACCGTCACATCCGGATAACGGCCCGCCATCGTCTCGCTGTACGCCCAGTGCGTGGTGGCGCGTCTGCCGTCGAGGAGGCCCGCCTCGGCCAGCAGGAAGGATCCGCCACACACGGAGGCGACTCTGCGTGAACGGGCCGCTGCCCGGCCGATCCAGGACACGAGCGTCTCGTCCGCGAGCGCGTCGCTCAGGCTCCATCCACCCGGCACGAGGAGCGTGTCGATCGGACCCTGCCCCGCCTCCAGCGGCGAGGCCTCCACCACCATCCCCGCACTCATGGGCACCATTGGTGCGTCGGCGGAGACGAAGTCGGTCCGGTAGGGGACGCCCGAGGCACCCAGGAGCCGGTTCGCGGTATCGAACACTTCAATCGGTCCGGTGATGTCCAGGGCCATCGCACCCGCGTACACCACCACAACAACACGTCGCTCCAACACGGTCACAGCCTGTATCGGATCTCGCACCGGCTGCAATGACAGATTATTGACGCATCCGGCCAACGAGCGGCGCGGAGCGGGCAGATAGGGCGCTGGTCAGGCACTTCCTGTGCCGAGCCTCGGCGATGGGTGAGGCAGCTCACAGCAAGTCTGCTGTCACCCTTGCTCGTTGACGGCGTGACTACCGGTGTTCGTCGTGGTGGTACCTCCCCGGTGGGAGACCACGGACAGGCTGCCGGCGCCCGCCCCGGTGACCGGCGGCGGCCGCCCGCGGGGCGGCCTCCGGACCGATGGGTGGCCGCGGTGGTCACCTCTGACTCACCGGGTCGGAGGAACCTGGTCGACCGGCGGGGAAGTGTCCGCGAGGCGCCGCGTCCACGGCTCGCACGCACAGCGGGTCTCGACGGCACCCGTCGTCTCCCGCGACGTCATCGGCGACCCCGCGTCCTCGACGCCGCCCTGACCCAAACCGACGGCACCTTGGCCAAGGTTCTTCGGCTGGTACGACAACGAGCGGGGCTACACCGACCGGCTGCTGGACCTGACGCAGCTGGTGTCCGACGACCGACGGCAACGGACCGCGGACGTCGGGTCCCGGCGCGTCCTCACAGCTTGAGGCTGAACCACGTCGTCTTCCCCTCGTCCGTGGGCCGCACGCCCCAGTCGTCGGCGAGGGCACGAACGAGCAGCAGGCCGCGCCCGGACTCCGCGTCCTCCGCCGCGAGGCGCGGCTGGGGCAGGTGGGGGTTGCGGTCGCTGATCTCCACGGTGAGATCGGTGTCCGTGCGGCACACGTGCACCCCGATGGGGCCCTGGGCGTGCTGCACGGCGTTGGTGAGGACCTCGGAGAGCAGGAGGAGAGCGTCGTCCGTCGTGCGCGCGCAGCCCCACGTACTCAGTGCCTTGTCGAGGAAGTCCCGGCCCGCCGGCACGGATTCGGGCGTGGCGGGCAGGTCCGTGGTGGCCGTGGCCAGCGGAGCCGCGGGCAGCTGCGTCAGCAGCAGCGTGACGTCGTCGTGGCCGTCCGCGTCGGGCAGGAGCATCGACAGGACGTGGTCGGCGGCGGTCTCCAGGTCGGGTGCCGCGGTCGGGAGCTCGTCCAGGGTGGAGACCAGTTGCGTGAGCTTGTCCTCGATGTCGGTGCCGGGCGTTTCTATCAGGCCGTCGGTGTAGAGCACGAGGGTTGCTCCCGGCTCGACGGTGCCGCAGCACTGCTCGTAGATCACCCCACCGACACCGAGAGGGGCGTTCACGGGCGCCGGAAGCGTCCGGGTGCGTGCGCCGGGGACGGCGACGAGTACCGGCAGGTGGCCGGCGGAACACACGGTCACCTCTCCCGCGTCGGCAGCGATGACCAGGTAGCAGCAGGTGACCAGTTGGTCGGGGACGTCGAGATCGGCGACGACGGTGTCCAGCGCCTGCATCAGCTGACGCGGCTGCAGCCCGGTCTTGGCCAACGCATGGGCCGCGGACCGGAGTTGCCCCATGACAGCCGCGGCTTCGAGACCCCGGCCCATCACGTCGCCGATCAGCACGCCCACCCGGCCGGCGCCGAGCGGGATCAGGTCGAACCAGTCGCCGCCGACGCCTGCGCCCTGGGTCGCGGGCCGGTAGCGGCTCGCGGTGGCGAGGCCGGGGATGGCGGGTGGTGTGCCCATCAGGCTGCGCTGCAGGGTCAGGGCGATGTGCCGCTGCTGCTCGTACAGCTCCGTCAGCTCGGCCTCTGCACGCTTGCGGTCGCTGATGTCCCGCACGATCGCGCACGCCCCGACGACCTCGCCGTCCGCTGCCCGGGTCGGCCACAGGGTCACGTCGACGTCCAGCAGTTCTCCGGAGCGGGTGAGCCGCAGCGTCTCGAAGTGCTCGACCTTCTCACCCTGGCGCAGCCGCTCCAGAAGCGCGGTGATCTCGTGCTTCCTCGCGGCCGGTGCCAGCATGGACACGTGCCGCCCCAAAACCTCGTCCGCCGCGAACCCGTACAACCGCTGTGCCGCGGCGTTCCAGTAGGTGATGTGGCCGTCGAGGGTCTTCGCGAGGATCGCGTCCTGCGAGGACTCGACCAGTGCGGCGAGCTCGTTGATGCGCTCTTCGGCTGCCTTGCGTTCGCTGACGTCGCGTACGGCGGCGGAGACGAGGAGGCCGTCGGTGGTCTCCAGGGGGCTGAGGCTGATTTCGACGGGGAATTCGGTGCCGTCTTTGCGTAGTCCGTACAGGTCGAGTCCGGCGCCCATGGGGCGGACCTGCTGGTTGTGGGCGTAGCCGTTGCGGTGTGCGGTGTGGTGGGTGCGGAAGCGGTGGGGGACGAGGAGTTCCACGGGGCGGCCCAGGAGTTCTTCGCGCTGGTGGCCGAAGAGGGCTTCGGTCTGGGCGTTGACGAGCCGGATGGTGCCGGTGTTGTCGACGATGACCATGGCGTCCGGCGCCGCCTCCAGCAGTCCCCGGAACCTCTCTTCGGCTGCCTTGCGTTCGCTGACGTCGCGTACGGCGGCGGAGACGAGGAGGCCGTCGGTGGTCTCCAGGGGGCTGAGGCTGATTTCGACGGGGAATTCGGTGCCGTCTTTGCGTAGTCCGTACAGGTCGAGTCCGGCGCCCATGGGGCGGACCTGCTGGTTGTGGGCGTAGCCGTTGCGGTGTGCGGTGTGGTGGGTGCGGAAGCGGTGGGGGACGAGGAGTTCCACGGGGCGGCCCAGGAGTTCTTCGCGCTGGTGGCCGAAGAGGGCTTCGGTCTGGGCGTTGACGAGCCGGATGGTGCCGGTGTCGTCGACGATGACCATGGCGTCCGGCGCCGCCTCCAGCAGTCCGCGGAACCTCTCCTCCGCGGCGCCCGGCACACCCGCGGGGGCCCGGGCACCGCACCGGCACGTGTCGAGATCCACCGCGCCGGTGGGACCGGGTGGTGCTGCTTCGGTCAAGTCGCCCATGTCGTCCTCGCCCCCCTGGCTCACGATGAGTAGGTCATCTCAGCGCAAACCGTGCGGTTGTACGGTGCCATGTCGTGTAGTGGCGCCACAGTGCCCGAACTTGTCCACTGACGACGGTCACGCTGACCGCTCCTGCGCGGCGCCCGCCCGGTCACCGCGGGAGCGACTCTTGCACGGGCGCCCGTTGCCGGCCGGTGGCCGATGACGGCCATGCGGAGCACGGTGGCGCGGACCGAGTCGGTCACCAGGTCTGGGCGGTGCTGTTCGGGCGTGATGGAGACCGGGCGGGCGCGTGCCCAGGTGTGCTCGACGAAGGCCGGTGGCCCCGTTGCAGGATCGCAGAGAACATCAGGGGCGTTTGCCCGCCAAGGCACCGTCTTCGTCGGGGAGGGAGTGTCCTCCGCAGCAGGCTGCGGAGGCATACATTATGTCTAGATGCAAACGTCAGACATTAGCCAGCCCCTGCGCATAAAATCAGGCATCCACTAGCCCCTGCACGTAGCGCGTCGGCAACGGCGCGTGATCGGCAACGAGAGAAGCGGGACTGCAAGATGGCCATGAAAGCGAGCGGCGACGCACCACGCAAGGTGATCGGTCGGACGGTGTTGCGACCACGGGAGCAGGTCGAGGAGACCATCAGGGCCGCCATCCTGTCCGGCGAGCTCAAGTCCGGCGAAATGCTGCCTCCGGAGGCGGAACTGGCGCGCCAGTTCAACGTCAGCCGGACGACCTTGCGCGAGGCCCTGCGGGTGCTGTCGTCGCAACATCTGATCACAAAGGTGCCCGGGGCCAGGGGCGGCAACTTCGTGCAGTCGATCGACTACCACTCCCTGGGCGACGTCATGATGGAGTCGGTCGACAACCTCCTCGCCCTGGGCAGCATCGAGTTCGACGAGGTGGCCGAGGTCCGGCAGCAGCTCGAGGTGCCTTCCGTACGCCTCGCGGCAGTCAACCGGACCGACGAGCACGTCCAGCAGTTGACCGCCATCGTTGAGCGGCAGAAGACCGCATCGGTGGACGATCCCGAGATCCCGGAGCTCGACCGCCAGTTCCACACTTTGATCGCGCGGGCCTCCGGCAATCGCGTGCTGGCCAGCTTCGTCGCCGCTCTTCACCACGCCACCGAGCCGGTGCACTACCTGGACCTCTCGCCCGAGGTCGGCCGCGAGACCGTCAAGCAGCACCAGCGGATCGTCCAGGCCGTCCAGCGGCAGGATCCGGACGCAGGCGAGGCGGCGGTGGTCAAGCACCTCACCTACCTGAGGCGCCACATCACAGCACATCGGACTCGCTGACGGCCTGCTCCTGAAGGGCGCGCACTGTACGGATATTTAAATGTTGGACCTTGCGCGCCCTGTCTATTGTCACTAGCGTGCCTGTCGTCACACCTGCTGTGACCCGCGCTACACCACCCGGTGTCGCCAGCAGCGCGGACTACTCCTCGTTCTGGAGGACACCGTGGCCACTCCGACCGAGAGCTCGCACGTCGCCATAGCGCGGGTCGCTGGTGCCAGCCTCATCGGCACGACGATCGAGTTCTTCGACTTCTTCATCTTCGGCACCGCTTCGGCGCTGATCTTCGGGAAGCTCTTCTTCCCCGACCTCGACCCGCTGATCGGTACCCTCGCCGCCTTCGCGACCTTCGGCGTCGCGTTCGCCGCACGCCCCCTCGGCGCCCTGATCTTCGGGCACTTCGGTGACCGGGTGAGCCGCAAGCAGATGCTGGTCACCAGCTTGATGATGATGGGCATCGGCACCATCGCAGTCGGCCTCCTGCCGACGTACGCCCAGGTCGGCATTCTGGCGCCGGTTCTCCTCGTGGTCTGCCGGCTGGTTCAGGGGCTCGCGCTCGGCGGTGAGTGGGGTGGAGCGGTTCTCATGGCCGTCGAGCACGCACCCAAGCGAAAGCGGGCCTTCTACGCCAGTTGGCCGCAGATCGGCGTGCCCTTCGGGCTGGTGATCGCCACCGGCATGTTCTTCCTGGTGCGGCAGCTCCCCCAGAACCAGCTCGAGTCGTGGGGCTGGCGGATCCCGTTCCTGGTGAGCGCGGTGCTGGTGGCACTCGGCCTCTACATCCGACTCAAGATCGATGACTCCCCGGCGTTCAAGGCGGTCAAGGAGAAGGGTCAGGAGGAGCGCTTCCCGGCCGCCACGGTCTTCCGCAGGACCGGCGGCCGCGTGGTCATCGGCGCCCTGACCGTCGCGGCCGCGAACATTCCCTTCTACATGGTCACCGTGTTCGCCCTCACCTACGGGGCTGAGGACGGCGTGAGCAAGAATGCGATGCTCGGGGCGGTCTGCCTGGCGTCGCTGGTGCAGATGGGCACCATCCCGTTCGCGGCACGCTTCTGCGATCGTTACGGCCGCCGCCCGGTCCTCATGGTCGGCTGTGTCGCCACGATCCTCATGGCCTTCCCCTTCTTCTGGCTGATCGACACGCACAACCCCGCCGCCATTGTGCTGGCCATGATGATTGCGCTGCCGGTCTGTCACACGCTGACCTACGCCCCGCAGTCGAGCTTCCTGCCCGAACTGTTCCCCACCCAGCTGCGCTACAGCGGCGCAGGCATCTCCTACACGCTGGGTGGACTGCTGTTCAGCGCGCCCGTGCCGTTCATCAGTGCGGCGCTGATGGACCGCTTCGGTGGCGCATGGCCGTTGGCGGTGTACATCGCCTGTGGTGCGGCCATCAGCCTTGTCGCCGTCATGGTGGCCAGGGAGTCCCGGGACGACGAGATCACCTGGTCGGCGAAGCCGGCCGACGGGGAGGTCTCCTCGAGGACCGACGGCACCGCGGATCACCTCCCGGCCGCCCTCTGAGAACGGCCGCGGGTCGCCCGGCGCTGGCACGCGGGCGACCCGCGGCACCTAAAAGTCCACTATTAATCTTCCGGTACATGTTTCGACGTTACGGAGAAGTGAACCCGATGACTCCGACCCCGGCCACGGCCGGCCCGCTGGCCGGTGTGAAAGTGATCGATATGACGACGTCATATGCCGGACCGACAGCAGCCATGTATCTCGCCGACCTCGGGGCCACGGTCATGAAGGTGGAACGCCCGGGGCGTGGTGACGACGCGCGGAGCTGGGGGCCGCCCTTCGTCGGCGGGACCTCTGCCTGGTTCGCCTCGGCCAACCGCAACAAGCAGTCCGTGGTGCTCGACCTCCGTGTGCAGGAAGGGCGCGAGGCGCTGCGGCGGTTGCTCGACACCGCCGATGTGTTCCTGCAGAACATGAACCCCGCCAAGCTCACCCGGATGGGCATCGACGGCGAGACGCTGCGGGCACGCAATCCGCGGCTGGTCTACTGCGCGATGTCCGGATTCGGTCTCGACGGGCCCGACAGCGACCTGCCCGGGTACGACCTGGTCGCTCAGGCGCGATCGGGCCTCATGTCGGTCACCGGGGAGAAGGGCCGCAGTCCGCAGCGGGTATCCACCGCGCTGTCCGACGTGGTGACCGGTATGGCTGCCGCGATCGCGATCAACGCCGCGCTGGTGCGCCAGACCAGCAGCGGCGTGGGGGAGATCATCGACGTCTCCCTGCTCGACACCGACCTCGCGCTGATGGCCCCGCGGATCGCGGCATTCTGCGCCGGTGAGCCAGAGCCTGCCCCCAGCGGCGGGACCGACTCGGTGCTGGCCGTCTACCAACCCTTCGAGACTGCCGACCGCACCATCGTCGTGGCCATCGGCAACGACGCGATGTGGCAGCGGTTCTGCACGGCCGTCGGGCTGCCCGAGCTCAGCGCCGACCCGGCGCTGGCCGACAACGCCGGTCGCCGCGAGCATCGATCCCACATCACGGCGCTGGTTGCCGACCGGCTCTCGACGAGGCGGGCCGCGGAATGGCTCCGTGTCCTCGGCGAGGTCGAGGTGCCGGCCTCCTTGGTCCAGACCCTCTCCGAAGTCGTGAAGGACCCGCAGGTGGTCGCGCGCGACTCCCTGCTTCCGGTGCCAGGATTTCAGGACGATTTGGTGAGCATCCGCAGTCCGTTCCGCCTGGCCTCGCAGGGTGCACCGCGCAACGAGCGCTTCCCCGGGCTCGGAGCGGACACAAGGTCGGTGCTGCTCGAGGTCGGCTACACCGACGAGCAGATCGACGACCTGGCCGTCGCAGGTGCGGTCGGCCTCGGCACCGAGGCGGTGGCGTCGTGACTGCCCCGGAGGCACTCGTCGTCGAGTGCCTCGGCCCGGTCACCACCCTGACCATCAACCGGCCCAAGGCGTTCAACGCGCTCAATGCCGATGTACTGGCCGAACTGCGTCAGGCCGTGCTCGAGGCGGAGGCGGACCCGGCGGTCCGCGCGGTCGTCGTCACGGGCACCGGTGACAAGGCGTTCAGCGCGGGTGCCGATCTCAAGGAACTGGCCGGAATGACCGCCGACCGGGCGCACGAGACCATGCGCGCGGGCCAGCGGGTGATGCGCGACATCGAGCGCGCCGCTGTGCCGGTCATCGCCGCGGTCAATGGCGTCGCCCTCGGCGGTGGGTTCGAGCTGGTGCTCGCTTCGACCTTCTCTGTGCTCTCGACCCGTGCCTCGCTCGGCCTGCCGGAGTCGGGCCTCGGCCTGATCCCGGGATACGGCGGCACCCAGCGGCTGCCCCGCGCCGTCGGCGCGCAGACCGCGGCCCACCTGATGCTCACCGGAGCCCGGCTCAACGCCGACCGCGCCTACCAGCTCGGGCTGACCCCGGTGCCACCGGTCGCGCCAGAGGACCTCCTGGCGACCGCCGTTGCGATGGCCGAGAAAATCGCAGCCCAGGGGCCCCTCGCGGTCCGTTCGATCCTCACCGCCCTCGAGGCGGGCCGCGGCGCCTTGTTCGACACCGGCCTTCAGCTCGAGACCGGCCTGGCGGCGCTCGCCATCGGCGGCGCCGAGTCCGACGAAGGCATCAGCGCCTTCCTGGAACGCCGGCCCGCCGTCTTCGCTGACCCCGCAACCGCCCCGGAGGAGACCGCATGAGTGTCGAACCACTCGACCTCGACACCGACCCCAAGGCCTACCTGGCCCTGCACGACCTGCTCGACGAGCCGGCTGCTGACTCCGCACTGACGGAACGGGAGCGTGAGGTCCGCACGATCACCCGAGACGCGGTGGCCCGGGAGGTCGCCCCGCGGGCCGCCGAGCTCGACGCAACCCATGCCTTCGCCCACGAGAGCGTGCAGGCCTTGGCACAGGCAGGCGTGATGGGCCTCGTCTTTCCCGAGCACCTCGGCGGCACCGGCGACACCAACGTCGCCTACGCGGTGGCGATGGAGGAGGTGACGGCCGGGTGCGCGGCGACGTCGCTGGTCTTCATGACCCAGACGCACGCGGCATACCCCCTCCTGATCGCCGGCAGCGACGAACTGGCACAGCGGTACATCCCCCGTCTGCTGGATGGCTCGCTCTACGGCTCGATCGCCATCACCGAGCCCAATGCCGGCAGCGACGTCGCAAGCCTGCAGACCACCGCCCAGCCGACCGGTGACGGCTACCTGCTCAACGGGTCGAAGACTTTCATCACCACAGGCGACAAGGCCGGTGTGATCATCTGTTTCGCGACCGTCGACAAGAGCCTGGGACGCCGTGGGGTCACCGCCTTCGTCGTCGACAGCGGTTGGGACGGCGTGGGCCATGGGCAGCCTTTCGAGAAGATGGGCATGCACGGCTCGAGCACTGCGGAGCTGTTCTTCGACGATGTGCGCATCCCCGCCGACCACGTCCTCGGCAAGGAGGGTGGGGGCTGGCGCGTGGTCATGAACTCCGTGGTCAAGACGCGCATCAGCGCCGCCGCCCAGGGGGTCGGTCTGGCGCGGGCGGCGTACGCGCGCACCCTCGCCACGCTGACCAGACTGCACGGCACCCGGCTTCCCGACGAGCACACCTTCGCGCTCGCCGACCTGCGCGGCCGCATCCTGCAAGGGCGGCTGCTCCTGCACGCGGTCGCCCGCCAGGCCGACGCCACCAGCGACATCCCGACCGGCCTCGTCGGGATGATGAAGCAGACGTGCACCGACCTGGGCTTCACCGCGGCAGTAGAAGCGACTCGAATTCTCGGCCCCTACGGCGACCTCGCGGTCCTCGGCGTCGAGCGGTGCCTGCGCGATGCCAAGGTCACCCAGATCTACGACGGCACCAACGAAATCCAGCGGCTGCTCATCGGTCGCGAGATCACCCGCGCGATAGGAGAGCTGGCATGACGGATCTGCGTGGCAAGGTCGCGATTGTGACCGGCGCCGGCCGTGGGCTGGGCCGGTCGATGGCCCAGGCGCTGGTCGAGGCCGGAGCCGCCGTCACCGTGGCGGCCCGCACCACGACCGAGCTCGACTCCTTCGTCGACGAGGTCAAGGCGGCCGGCGGGCAGGCGCTGGCCTGTCCGACCGATATCACGGACGAGGCCTCGGTCGAGAGCATGGTCGAGGCCACCGTCGAGACCTTCGGCCGGATCGACATCCTCGTCAACAACTCCGGCATCGTCGCCACCACGCCGCTGCTCGACCAGCCCGCCGACGAGTGGGACCGGGTGCTGGCGACCAACCTGCGTGGCACTTACCTCGCCACCCGGGCAGCCGGCCGGCACCTGGTGGCGCAGGGCGCGGGCAAGGTCATCAACATCGCCTCGAACTTCGCCCTGCAAGGCGTCGCCAACCACGCCGCGTACTCCGCCTCCAAGGCCGGCGTCATCGGCTTCACCCGCTCGATGGCCATGGAGTGGGCGAAGGCCGGCGTCCAGGTCAACGCGATCGCCCCCGGGTACTTCGCCACCCCGCTCAACGCCGAGCTGCGTGAGGACGCCGAGACCCTGACCAAGGTCGTCCGCGCCATCCCGGCCCGCCGCATGGGCGAACCGGACGAGCTCAAGCCGTGGCTGCTGCTCCTGGCCGGCAGCGCCTCGGACTTCATGACCGGCGAGGTCATCGTCATCGACGGTGGCCAGAGCGTCCGATGAACCAGCTACTGAACGAGCAGGAGAACTCGTGAGCAACGCGAGCAAGACCGTCGCTGTCCTCGGCGCCGGCACCATGGGCTCGGGTATCGCCACCGTGATGGCGCGAGCCGGGCACCGGACCATCCTCTACGACGTCGACGAGGCCAGCCTGACGCGCGGCATCGACACCGTGCACGGCTTCTTCGACAAGAGCGTGCGGCTGGGCAAACTCGACGCGACGGCTGGGCAGGCCGCCAAGGACGCCCTGGTGGGCAGCACCGACCTGACCGACCTCGCGCCGTGCGACGTCGTCGTCGAGGCGGTCTTCGAGGATCTCCAGCTGAAGAAGGAGACCTTCGGCATGCTCGACGAGATCGTCTCGGAGTCCACGCTCTTCCACACCAACACCTCCACGCTGTCGGTCACCGGCATCGCGTCCGGATCCCGGCTGCCCGAGCGGGTCGTTGGCACCCACTACTGCAACCCAGCGCCGCTGATGAAGCTGGTCGAGGTCGCCGACGGCCGGCACACCGCCGACTGGGCGCACAAGGCCACCGTCGAGTTCCTCGCCTCCCTGGGCAAGACCAGCGTGGTCACCAAGGACCGGCCCGGCTTCATCGTCAACCGGTTTCTGATCCCGTGGGAGAACTCCTGCATCCAGGCCCTCGAGGCAGGACTCGGCACACGGGAGTCCATCGACGCCGCCGTGCTCGGCGCCCTGGGCCACCCGATGGGACCGTTCCGGCTGCTCGACATCGTCGGCCTCGACATCCACCAGCAGGTCGCGACCCGGCTCTACGAGCAGTTGCGCGACCCGCGTTTCTTCCCGCCGCCGATGGTCGAGCGGATGGTCGCCGCAGGCGACCTCGGCCGCAAGACCGGACGCGGTTTCTACGAGTACGACGACACCCGGCTGTTCGGGTCCTGAGGAAGGCAGACGATGAACGACTTCCAGAAGATTGCGGTGCTCGGCTGCGGCACCATGGGCGCCGGCATCGCCCAGGTGCTCGCCGCCTCCGGCCGTGACATCGTCGTCCTCGAGACCGACCAGGACCGGATCGAGGCCGGCACCGCTTCCATCGCGGAGTTCCTCGACGGCGGCATCGCCCGCGGGAAGGTGACCCAGGAGGACAGGACCGCGGTCCTGGCCCGGATCAGTGGCACCACCGACGTGGCCGACCTCGCGGGCGTCGACGCGGTGATCGAGTCGGTGACCGAGAACGCCGACGTCAAGAAGGCAGTCCTGGCCGAAGTGGCGGCCGTCGTGGGGGAGCGGACCCCGATCCTGACCAACACCTCCGCGCTCTCGGTGACCGACCTGGCGGCCGCGCTGCCGAACCCGTCCCGGGTCGCCGGCCTGCACTTCTTCAACCCCGCGCCGCTGATGCGCACCGTCGAGGTGGTCCGCGCACTGCAGAGCGACGAGGACCTGGTGGACCGGCTGGTCGCCCTCGTCGACAGTCTCGACGGAAAGGAGCCGGTCGTGGTCAAGGATCGGCCCGGGTTCCTCGTCAACGCGCTGCTCCTGCCCTACCTGAACGACGTGATCCAGGAGTACGACGACGGGCTGGCCACCGCCGAGGACATCGACCTCGCCCTGAAGCTCGGTCTCGGCTACAAGTCCGGGCCACTGGAGATGCTCGACATGATCGGCCTCGACGTCCACCTCCACGCCACCGAGAGCGCCTACGCCGCGACCCTCGACGCCCGCTATGCCCCACCTCCGCTCCTGCGCCAGATGGTCGCCGCCGGCTGTCTCGGCGCCAAGAACGGCCGAGGACTCCGCACCGCAGAGAAGGACGCCCGATGAACACACCGACCTACGACGACATCCTGGTCAGCGCCGAGGGCCCGGTCCTCACCATCACCATCGACCGGCCCGAGTCCGGCAACAAGTTCCGCCACCAGACCTGCCTCGAGCTCTTCGACGCGCTCCAGAGGTTCCGCCTCGACCGCGAACTCCGGGCAGCCGTGCTGACCGGCGCCGGGGAGAAGTTCTTCTGCATCGGCGGCGAGCACGACCCGGTCACCTCCCTCGACCAGTCGCAGGTGCTGCCGATCATCGACGTCTACCAGGCGATCGACACCATCCCCAAGCCGATCATCGCCGCGGTCAACGGGTTCGCTGTCGGTGGCGGCAACGTGCTGCACACCGTCTGCGACCTGACCATCGCCTCCGAGACCGCGGTGTTCCGGCAGGTCGGTCCCATGGTCGGCAGCTTCGACGCCGGCTACGGCTCCTGGTACCTCGAGGACACCATCGGCCGCAAGCGGGCCAAGGAGATGTGGTACCTCAACCGCAAGTACTCCGCCGCGCAGGCACTCCAGATGGGCCTGGTCAACGAAGTCGTCGCCCCCGACCAGGTCCGGGCCCGTGCCCTTGAGGTCGCCCGCGAGATCACCACCCGCAGCCCCCTGGCCATCGCCGGGCTGAAGGGCGCCTTCTCCGCACGGCACAACGGCGTATCCGGCCAGGCCCGGATGGCCCACGACCAGCAGCTCACGCTGTACCTGCAGACGCAGGAGGCCCACGAGGTCAGCCAGGCGTTCGGCGAGCGGCGCGAGCCCAAGACCGAGAGGTTCTGGTCATGAGCTGGCGCGGCCCTGCACTCGACAGCGACCAGCGTGACCTGATGGCCATGCTGGACGACTTCGCCGCCGACCACGACATCGTGCTCGCCGACAGTCCCGAGGCCGTCGCGGGACTGGTCGCCGAGCTGGCCGAACTCGGCGTCTGGACCCTCGGCACCGCTGAGGCGCACGGCGGCGGCGGCGCCGACCGCGCCACCACCGCCGTGGCGCTCATCCAACTCGGCCGCAGCTGGCCCGCGCTCGGATGGGCCGCCGCGCAGGCGCACACCGCGGCCGACCTGCTCTCCGGCGACGACCGGTGCGCCGACCTGGTCACCCGTGTGCACGCCGGCACCGCGGCCGTCGCGGTCGCCGACGCAGGCTCGGCGCACGTGCGGCTGGCCTGGTCCGGCGACACCCTGCACGGCTCGGTCGACCGGGTCGACGTCGCCGCAGAAGCGCCGTACCTGCTGGTGCTCGCGGGCGAGGACACCGCGCTGCTGGTCGAGCCGTCGGCACTCGAACCCAGGCCACTGCGCCGGACCGGTCTCGGCGGGGCACTCACGCGCTCCCTCGAGGTCGACGCGAGCGGCTCCGCAGTCCTGGAGCTGACGGGCGTCGATGTCCCGGCTGCACGAGCACGGCTCCGGCTCGGTGCCGCCGCGGTCGCCGCCGGCATCGCAAGCGCTGCCGCCGATGCCGCAGCGACCTACGCCGCCGGACGGCACCAGTTCGGCGGCGCACTGACCGCCATCCCGACCGTGCGGCAGTCGCTGCTCGCTCAGGCGTCCAAGGCGGCCGTCATCCTCACCGCCGTGCTCGCCGCCACCGAGGACGACCCCGTCCGCTCCTACGCGACCGCACATGAGGCCTGCGGCAGCGCGATCGACGTGGCCGCCGCCGCGTTGCAGTCGCACGGCGGTTACGGCTACCTCGCGGAGTACCCGGCCGAGCGGCACCTGCGTGACGCGGTCTCGCTTCGCGCCGCCGCCGACATCCAGAGCGCGGCCGTCCCCACGGCGCGCTCACTGGTGGGATTCCCGCCCGCCACGGTCCTCCGGAAGGACGCATGATGACCATGGCTCGGACGCACACCCCGCTGGCTGAGCTCCTCGACGGCCAGCGCACCCCGGTCACGGACGCCGAGGCCCAGGCGTGGCGAGCCGCCGGCTGGTGGGAGGAGCGATCGATCCGTTCACTGTTGACGGATGCGGCGCTGACCCACCCCGACCGGGCCGCCCTCGTCGGGCACCGTACGTACGGCGGCCGGGTGAGTCGCACCTATGCCGAGTTCGACGCCAACGCCCACCATGCCGCGAGCGTGTTCGCCTCCCTCGGCGTCGGCCAGGGCGATGCCGTCGTGCTGATGCTGCCCAACTGGGTCGAGTACGCCGAGATGGTCTTCGGCATCAACGAGATCGGCGGGATCTACGCCGGTATCCCGGTGACTTACGGAGAGCGCCAAGCGGCCGCGATCCTGCGCCGCAGCAAGGCCAAGGTCATGGTCGTCCCACGGCGATGGCGCAGCACCGAGCACCTCGAGCTCTCCCGCAAGCTGCGCGCCGAGATCCCCACTCTCGAGCACGTCATCGTGCTCGACGACGACGGCTCCGGCCTCCGTGAGGGCGAGTCCCTCTGGTCCAGCCACGCCGGCGTACCGACGCAGACCTTCCCCGACCCCGACCCGAGCCGGCTGTGCTACCTCGGCTTCACCTCCGGCACCACCGGAGAGCCGAAGGGCGCGATGCACAGCCACAACACGCTCATCTACGCCGCCCGACAGCAGGCCGAGCACGTCGGTCCGAAGGTGTACGGCGACCCGATGGTGCACCTGGTCGCCTCGCCGGCCGGCCACCACACCGGGTTCGTCTGGGGCATTGTTTTCACGGTGCTGCTTGCCGGCACCGCGGTGCACGTCGACCGATGGGACCCCACCTGGGGCACGCAGGTGATCCGGCAGGAGGGCGTCACAACGTTCTTCGGCGCACCCACCTTCCTCCAGGACATGATGCGCACCGACCTCGCCGGCGATCCCGACTGCCCGCTCAAATGCCTCGTGATCGCTGGCTCCCCGGTGCCCCGCAACCTGCCCGCGCAGGCCCAGGAGGCCCTCGGCGCCTACATCTGCCCGGCCTGGGGAATGACCGAGTGCAGCATCCTGATTTCCTGCACCCCTGACGAGCCCGCCGCGATGCAGCGCACCGACGGCTCAGTCTTCGCCGGCTCTCAGGTCCGGGTGGTCGGACCGGACGGCGAGGACGTGCCGACCGGCGAGGTCGGCAACCTGCTGATACGCGGACCAGGCATCGTCTACGGCTACTTCGACCGTCCCGACGCCACCGACGACTCCTTCCTCCCCGGGCTGTGGTTCAAGACCGGTGACCGGGCCAGTCTCGACGAACACGGCTGGGTCTCGCTGCGCGGCCGTAGCAAGGACATCATCATCCGCGGCGGCGAGAACATCCCCGTCACCGACGTCGAGTCCCTCGTCTTCGACCACCCCGACGTCGTCAACGCCGCGGTCGTCGGCATCCCCGACGAGCGGCTTGGCGAGCGGATCTGCGCCGTCCTGGTCATCAAGGACGGCCGACCCCAGCCGACCGTCGAAACCCTGGCCGAGTACCTGCTCGCCCAGGGATTGTCCAAGCACTACCTGCCCGAGCGTGTCATCAGCCTTCCGGAGCTGCCGATGACCCCGAGCGGCAAGATCCAGAAATTCAAGCTCCGGGAGATGTTGTGAGCCAGCCCGTGCTGCCCCTGACCGGGGTCAAGGTCCTCGACCTCTCCACGCTCCTGCCAGGCCCTCTGGCCACACTGATGCTGGCCGATGCCGGCGCCGACGTGGTCAAGCTGGAGCGTCCTGTGCGGGGCGACGAGATGCGCTCCTACGAGCCGAAGTTCGGTGACGCCAGCGCCAACTACGCTGTGCTCAACCGAGGCAAGCGCGCGTACGCCGTCGACTTCAAGGATCCAGCCCAGCGCGAGCGCGTGCTCCGGCTCGCGGCGGAGGCGGACGTGGTCATGGAGCAGTTCCGGCCCGGTGTGGCCGACCGGCTCGGACTCGGGTACGACGACATCCGCGCCGTCAACGCGGATGTCGTGTACTGCTCGATCACGGGCTACGGGCCCACCGGTCCTCACGCCCGGCGCGCCGGCCACGACCTCAACTACCTTGCCGAGTCCGGCCTGCTCGGCGTCGTGACCGACAGCAGCGGCTCACCCGGCTTGCCGGTGACCGTGCTGGCCGACATCGCCGCCGGCACCTACCCGGCCGTCGTCAACATCCTGCTCGCCCTTCGCCAGCGCGACCAGACGGGTGAGGGTGTGCACCTCCAGGTGCCGATGACCCGCAATCTCCAGGTGCTCGGCTATGGCTACTTCGCCACACACCAGGCCGGCGCCGGCTGGCCCCGCCCCGGCGCCGAGCAGCTCACCGGCGGCAGCCCGCGCTACCACATCTACCCCACGGCCGATGGCCGTCATGTGGCCTGCGCGGCCCTTGAGCAGAAGTTCTGGGATCGGCTGGTCGAACTGGTCGGCCTCGACGCACAGTTCCACGACGACACCGGCCAGGAACAGGCCGTGATCGCCGCGCTCGGCGAGCGGTTCGCCGCCGAAACCGCGGACCACTGGCGCTCGGTGCTCGACGGCGAGGACGTGTGCACCGTGATCGTCGCCACGTGGGACGAGGCCGTCGCCGCCGGCCTCGTCGACGTCGATGCCCCCGAGCGCGTGTCGGTGCCGGGTGGCGCGGACTCGTTCCCGACCCTCCCGAGCCCGATCTCCTCCGCGCTGCGCCGCGGACCGGGCACCACGCCGTACCCATCGCTCGCCGAGCTCGGCGACGCATCCCCCTGGGCCTGAGGCCCCTCAACCGTCGAAGGAGTCACCGATGCGCGCTGCGCTCGTCAAGGAGTTCGGCCCCCCTTCCACCCTGGTGGTGGAGGAGATCGACGACCTGGCCCCCCGACCCGGCGAAGTCGTCATCGAGGTCGGCGCGGTCAGCATCAACTTCCCCGACATCCTCGTCGTCGAGGGCACTTACCAGAACCTGCCCGAGCGACCGTTCAGCCCCGGCAAGGAGGCGGCCGGACGCGTGATCGCCGTAGGTGAGGGTGTCGAGCGTATCGCCGTCGGACAGCGGGTGCTGGCCCTGGTCGAGTACGGCGGATATGCCGAGCAACTCCGGGTGCCGGAGGAACTGGTCATGGAGCTCCCGGACCAGATGACCTATGAGGAGGCTGCGGCCTCCGGGCTGGTCTACTCGACGGCGCACTTCGGGCTGCTCAGGCGCGGCCGGCTCAAACCCGGTGAGACCGCGCTCGTCACCGGGGCCGGGGGCGGAGTCGGGTCGGCCGGCGTGCAACTGGCCAAGGCCTGGGGTGCCCGGGTCGTCGCCCTGGCCCAGGACGACGCGAAAGCCGAGCTGGCCCGCACCCAGGGCGCCGACGTGGTGCTCACCTCGACCCCCCAGACGCTGCGCGACGACCTGCTCGCCGCCACCGACGGCAAGGGCGTCGACGTCGTGCTGGAAATGCTCGGCGGCGACTTCCTCACCCAGATCGTCCGGGCCACCGCCTGGGAAGGGCGGATCGTCGTCGTCGGCTTCGCCTCCGGTGGCCAAAACCCCATCAAGCCCGGGCACCTGCTGGTCAAGAACATCAGCATGGTCGGCCTCCAGAGCAGCGACTACCGCGACCGCACCCCCGAACTGATGCGCTCCACCATGGCCGAGATATTCGACCTGTTCGTTCAGGGCAAGGTGAACGCCGCCGTCGACACCACCTTCCCGCTCGAAAAGGCCGCCGACGCCCTGCAGTACGTCAAGGACGGCAAGGTCAAGGGCAAGGTCGTCATCACCACCGGCCTGGGCGGAGCCAGGTGACACTCTGGTTCGACGACCTGGTGGTGGGCCGCTCCTGGAGCAGTCCCTCTCGCACGGTCACAGAGGCCGACGTCGGGGACTTCGCCGGCCTCACCGGCGACCGGTTCCCCCTGCACACCAGCGAGGAGTACGCCAAGCGGACGCAGTTCGGCACCCGCGTAGCCCACGGCCTGCTCGGGCTCACCTTTGCCCACGGGCTGATGTGGGCACGCACGGGGGAACTCGACGAGTCCGTGATCGCCTTCCTCGGCATCCAGGAGTGGAGGTTCGCCGGACCCATCCACTTCGGGGACACCATCGACGTCGCGTACGCCGTCGTCGCCCAGCGGCCGTCGTCCTCGAAGCCGGACCGGGGCGTCGTGGAGTTCGAGGTGCGCGTCACCAACCAGCACGACGTTGTCGTCCAGCACGGCATCAAGACCATGCTCATCGCCCGAAAGGACCCTCGATGACCTCCGCCTTCCTGTACGCCGCCGCGCGGACGCCGTTCGGCCGCTTCGGTGGCGCCCTGGCCGACGTGCGTCCCGACGACCTCGCCGCCACGGCGCTCGCCGGCGTGCTGGCGAAGGTACCCGAGCTGGACCCTGCCCTCATCGGCGACGTCGTCCTCGGCAACGCCAACGGCGCGGGCGAGGACAACCGCAACGTCGCCCGCATGGCGGTCCTCCTGGCCGGTCTGCCGGTCTCAGTGCCCGGATCGACAGTCAACCGGCTCTGCGGCTCCTCGCTCGATGCCGCAATGACCGCGTCGCGGATCGTCGAGACCGGCGACGCCCACGTCGTGCTGGCCGGCGGCGTGGAGTCGATGACCCGCGCACCGTGGGTGCTGCCCAAGCCCTCCCGTGCCTACCCTGCGGGCCATGTCACGGCCGTTTCCACCACGCTCGGCTGGCGGCTGATCAACGAGAAGATGCCGGCCGAATGGACAGCTTCACTCAGCGAGTGCAATGAGCAGCTTGCCGACCGGTTCCAGATCTCCCGGGAACGCCAGGACGCCTTCGCCGTCCGCTCCCACCAGCTCGCCGACGCGGCCTGGGCGGCCGGACGGTACGACGACCTGGTGGTCGCCGTCCCCGGCGTCGACCTGGCCCGTGACGAGGGGATAAGGCCGGGCTCGACGGTGGAGAAGCTGGCCGGGCTGAAGCCGTCGTTCCGCCCCGACGGCTCGATCACGGCAGGTAACGCATCCCCACTCAACGACGGAGCCTCCGCCCTGGTGGTCGGCTCAGAGGAAGCCGCCTCGGTCATCGGCACCGCACCGCTGGCCCGGATCGCCGGCCGTGGTGTCCACGCGCTGGCGCCGCAGGATTTCGGGTTCGCGCCCGTGGAGGCTGCCAACGCCGCGCTCGCCCGTGCCGGCATCCACTGGGCGGACGTCGAGGCCGTGGAGCTCAACGAGGCGTTCGCAGTCCAGTCCCTGGCCTGTGTCGATGCCTGGAAGATCGACCCTGGCATCGTCAACACCTGGGGCGGTGCGATCGCGATCGGCCACCCTCTCGGTGCCTCCGGGGGGCGCATCCTCGGCACCCTCGCCCACCGCCTCGTCGCCGACCGACAGCGATGGGGTGTAGCCGCCATCTGCATCGGGGTCGGCCAGGCCCTCGCCGTCGTCATCGAGAACGTCACCCTCGGATCGGAGAACCAATGAGCCTTCCCCACAGCGTCGGTGTCTATGGTGGCGGCCGGATGGGAGCAGGCATAGCGCACGCCTTCCTCCTGGCCGGCACCTCGGTGACCGTGATCGAGGCCGACGGGGCAGCCGCGGCAGCGGCCGACGGGCGTGTTCGCGGCAGCCTCACCAAGGCGGCCGAACGCGGGAAGCTCCGCGAGCCGCTCCCGCAGGTTGAGGGGCGCTTTACCGTGGCGACTGACCCGTCGGCGCTCGTCTCGTGTGCGCTCGTCATCGAGGCGGTCCCCGAGTCCGTCGAGCTGAAGACGTCAGTGCTCACCCGCGTGGAAGAGTTTGCCCCCGAGGCGTTCCTGGCCACCAACACCAGCGCTCTCTCCATAGACAATCTCGCGGCCGCGCTGGCGCGGCCGGAGAGGTTCATCGGCCTGCACTTCTTCAACCCCGTTCCCGCCAGCGAGTTGGTGGAGATCGTGGTCGGCTCGAAGACGTCGGCGGACCTCGTCACCGACGCCAACGAGTGGGTGAAGGCCCTGGGCAAGACGGCCATCACGGTGACCGACTCCCCGGGCTTCGCCTCCTCACGCCTCGGTGTCGCACTCGCCCTGGAAGCGATGCGGATGCTCCAGGACGGTGTCGCCTCGGCTGCGGACATCGACACCGCCATGACGCTCGGCTACAAACACCCGATAGGCCCCCTGAGGACCACGGACGTAGTGGGTCTCGACGTGCGGCTCGCCATCGCCGAGCATCTGGCGAAGGAGGTCGGGCCACGCTTCGAGCCGCCCGCCATCCTGCGTGAGAAGGTCGCGGCCGGGCACCTCGGCCGCAAGACCGGACAGGGCTTCTACACGTGGTGATGCCAACACGCACAAATCAAAAGCACGCGCTCATAGCGTTCATCGACGAGGACGACGCCTACGACAACGCGTTGCCCGGGCGGGACCGCGGCCGTCCAGGACCGGTCCGAGGCACCCTGATGGCCTTTAGGACCGGAACACCCGTCCGCACCCGCCAACGCACACCATCCACCAGCCGTCGCCGTCCCGGCCACCTGCGACTTACACCCGCCGCAGGCAGCAACGGCTCCAGCACCGACCACCGCTCATCAGAAAGATCCCTACGCACCGCACGGCGATCCTCACCGTACGAGGCGTGGACCGGGGCCCAGGTTGTGGTACATGACATGCAAGCCGACCGGACCCAGCGTTGGATGCCGGAACGCGCCAGGAACGGTGCCGATCATGGCGAACCCGAGACGCTCATACAGCCTGACCGCTGGTGCGTTGGAGGCCGCGACAGCGTTGAACTGCACGCCGGCGAATCCGCTGCCTCGTGCCCAGTCCAGCAGATACTCGCCCAATGCTTGGCCGACACCCCGACCGCGAGCTTCTGGTGCGACCATGAAGTTTCCGCTGGCGATGTGCGAACCCGGGCCCGGCCGGTTGGCGTACATGTTGGAGGTGCCGAGTACGCGCTGGTCCTCCACGGCCACTACGACGTGCCCAGGCGGTGGTACCACCCACAAGTCGCGCGCCTGCGCCTCAGTTTGTAGCGGGTCATAGCAGAAGGTGTCCCCTTTGCGGATGATCTGCTCGACGATCGGCCAGACCTGCGGCCAATCAGGCTCCTCGAACGTTCGGATCTCCATCTGCGTGAGATTAACCAACGGTGTGTGGCACTCCCACCGGTTATTTCGTCCTCGGTCACCGGCCGTCCCGTCCTCGACACCCGTCTCGCCTACGCCTGCCACGTCGTGGGCAAGTACGGCCAGACCTGCAGCGCCGCGCAGGCTGCCGCGGTCGACGCGGCCGTGTACGAGTGGCTGGCCGGCGGCACCTACGGCATCGACGGCGCCCGCGGCAAGCAGCGTCTGGCCTACCCGGAAGTGGACCCGTCCGTCCGGACGACGGCGCTCGGTTTCCTGGCCGAGGCCAGGAAGTACGCGGGCCCCTACCGGCGGGCCCACCGAGCCCGCATCAGCATCCCGCAGTCGCCCTGGAGAGGGCAGTCTGGACCGATCACGTGTACGCGTTTCCGAGCCGCACTCTGCCCCCTTCCGGGTGGAGCAAGCCCGGCCGGAAGCCTGATTTTCCGGCTCTCCGAGTGACGCCACCCACGAGAGGCAGGTCACGTCCTAAGCGGGATCGTAGAGCCGCACAGCGGTCTGACGTGTTGAAAAGCCCCGAAATGACCGAATTGCGCAGTTTCTACGTCCTTGCGTAGTAGGTCACATTCTTGCGTCCCGTTAATGCGGTCGCTAATCATGTCTCTCGTCGCCGCAAGCAGCGGGTCGGGCCGGGCGGGATCGCCGGGGCCGTCCTTGTTTGCCGCGTTGTGCGGGGCCTCGCCCCGACGCCCGACAGGCCGCGACCGGATGATCCGGCCGGCGCCTCAAAGACGTTCCCCAGGAGACCCCCATCACCGTGATCACTGCTGCGTCCCGCCTCGCCCGTCTGCGCAACCTGGCCGTCACCGGCCTGGTCACCACCGGCGCCGC
>NZ_JBSFNN010000056.1:0-46214 GCF_053587115.1 Streptomyces sp. NPDC003697 | reverse complement strand
CGGCCACCAGACGCCACAGATCATCCGGCCCCCGCACACCACCCGGGAACCGGCACGCCATCCCCACGATCGCCAGCGGCTCATCCACCGCCACCGCTTCACCGACGACCGTGACGGACGTCCCGGCATCCCCGGCCAGCGTGCGGCACAGATGGTCGACGAGCACGTCCACGGTGGGGTGGTCGAAGAGCAGGCCGGACGGCAGCCGCAGGCCCGTCGCCGCCTCCAGCCGGTCGCGCATCTCGACGGCGCGCAGGGAGGTGAAGCCCAGGTCCTTGAACGTCCGGTGCGCACTTCGAGCGTCACCGGGGCGCCGCTCCGATTCGTCGTCGTCCGCTCCCACCACCGCGGTGACTGCCGTCTCGACGAGGTCGCGTACGGCGGTCCTCAGGGCCTCGCCGCGCAGCCCTGCCAGCGGGTGCCCTTCCCCGGCCTCCTCGGCCTCATCGGCCCCCACCGACCGCGTGGGCCCTGGGGTGATCGACGCCGCACGAGCCGGACGCCCCTCCGGGTCGAACTGGTCGAACTGGTCGAACTGCGGCCAGTAGGAGCGTCGTTGGAAGGCGTACGTCGGCAGGTCGCAGCCCGGGGTGCCGTGGGGGAGGACGGCGGACCAGTCGACGTCATGACCGGCGGTGAACAGGGCGGCCAGGGCACTTGCCGCGCCGAGCGCGTCTGCGCGGTCCGGCTGGAGGGCCGTGATGACGACCGGCCTGCGCTCCTCACCGTCCAGGCAGGTGCCGACGGCGGGAGCCAGGACGGGGGTCGGGGAGAGTTCGAGGTATGTGGTGACGCCCTCGGTGTGCAGGGTGTGCAGGCCGTCGGCGAAACGGACGGTCGCCCTCACGTGGCGGACCCAGTACTCGGGGTCGGTGAGCTGGTCGGCGGTGGCCATGGTGCCGGTGACGTTGGAGACGACCGGGATGCGGGGCGGGGAGTAGGTCAGGCGGCGGGCCACCGTGCGGAACTCGTCCAGGATGCCGTCCATGTGCGGGGAGTGGCCGGCGACGGTGACCGCGAGGCGCTTGGTCTTGCGTCCCCGGGAGCGCCACCGTGCGCACAACTCGAGGACGGCGTCCTCGTCGCCGGAGATGACCGTGGAGTCGGGTGCGTTGATACCGGCGATGGACACGGCGGCGGAAAACTCGTCGAGGGTAGCCAGCACCTCGTCCTCCGAGGCCTGGACGGCGGCCATGGCGCCGCCGGCCGCGGACTGGATGAGCCGGGCGCGGGCGACGGCCAGTTCGCAGACGTCGGGCAGGGTGAGGACGCCGGCGATGTGCGCCGCGGTCAGCTCGCCCATGGAGTGGCCGGTGAGGTGGGAGGGGCGCACGCCCCAGCTCTCGTAGAGGCGGTAGAGGGCGACCTCTACGGCCAGCAGCGCGGGGAGGGCGAAGTCGGTGCGGTCGAGCAGCCGGGCTTCCGGGGTGTCCGGACAGGCGAAGATCAACGGGCGGACCGGGCGCGGGAGGTGGCGGTCGAGTTCGTCGCAGACGGCGTCGAAGGCGGCCGCGTACACCGGGTGGGTGGCGTACAGCTCAGCGCCCATGCCGGGGCGTTGGCTGCCTCCGCCACCGAAGAGCACGGCGAGGGAGGCGGGGCCGGGGGCCGGTGCACCGATGGTGACCAGGTGCGGAGAGGCGGTTCCGTCAGCGAGTGCGGACAGTCCGTCAAGGAGCTCCGCCCGGGTGGTGCCGACGGCGGCGGCCCGGCGGCGGAATGCGGTGCGGGTGAAGGCGAGGGCGTGGCCGACCTGGTCGGGGGTGGCCAAGGGGTCGGTGTCGGTGAGGTGGGTGTGCAGGCGGTCGGCCTGGGAACGCAAGGCGGCCTCGGTACGGGCGGAAACCGGCCAGATGCGCGGCAGACCGTCCGTCGCCGGTGCCGGGGCGTCCTGCACGGCCGGTGCCTCGGAGAGCACGACGTGGCAGTTCGTGCCCCCGATGCCCCACGAGTTGACGCCCGCGATCAGTTCCCGGTCGGGGTGGGGCCAGGGCCCGTGCTCGGTCTGGACGCGCAGGTGGTGGACGTCCAGCCGGGCGTCGGGGTGGGGGCGGACGTGGTTGAGGCTGGGCGGCAGGGCGCGGTGGCGGAGGCTGAGGGCGACCTTGAGGAGGCCGACGATGCCCGCGGCGGCTTCGAGGTGGCCGAGATTGGTCTTCACGGAGCCGACCGGCAGGGGTCCGTCGGCGCGGCCGGCTCCGGCGGCCCGGCCGACCGCGCCCGCCTCGACGGGGTCGCCGACGGGGGTGCCGGTGCCGTGGAGTTCGACGTACTGGAGGTCGGTGGGGTCGACGGCGGCACGCCGGCAGGCGGCGAGGATCACGGCGCGCTGGGCGTCGGGGTCAGGGGTGGTGAGGCCGTCGGTGGCGCCGTCGTTGTTGACGGCGCTGCCTCGGATGACGCAGATCACCCGGTTCCCGTCGGTGAGGGCGTCACGCAGCGTCTTGAGGACGACGAGGGCACCGCCCTCGCCACGCACGGTACCGTCGGCGTCGGCGTCGAGGAGGCGGACGTGACCCTCGGTTGAGAGCGCGCCGAGCCGGCCGAGGGCGGCGGCGGACTCGGGGAGCAGGTTCAGGTTGACGCCCCCGACGAGGGCGAGGGTGGATTCGCCGCTGCGCAGGCTGGCGCAGGCGGCGTGCACGGCGACCAGGGAGGAGGACTGGGCGCTGTCGAGGGTGAGGCTGGGGCCGCGCAGGCCGAGAGCGTAGGAGACCCGATTGGCGATCATGCCGCGGTGGGTGCCGGTGAGGCCGTACCGGCCGGCGATGTCGGGGTCGTGTCCGTGCAGCAGGCGGGACCAGTCGTCCCAGATCGCGCCGACGAAGACGCCGGTGCTGGAGCCGGCGAGCCGGTCGGGGACGATGCGGGCGTCCTCCAGCGCCTCCCAGGCGAGTTCGAGTACGAGGCGCTGCTGGGGATCCATCGTGGTCGCCTCGGCGGGGCCGATGCCGAAGAAGGCGGCGTCGAAGCGGTCGACGTGGTCGAGGAACGATCCGTGGGAGAGGGCGGTCGCGTCGGCGGAACCGAGAGCGGCGGGGTCCCAGCGGTGGGCGGGGGTTTCGCCGACGGCCTCGGCACCGTCGCGCAGCAGCCGCCAGAAGGCGGCCGGATCGTCGGCCCGCGGCAGCCGGCAGGACATGCCGATGACCGCGATGGGCTCGTCCGGGGTGGCAACGGTCCTGGTGGTGTCGCTCATGCCTGCCTTCGTCCCTCGTCGTTCGTGTCGCGGGTGTCTCGTGTCGCACCGGTGCCCGGCGCCGCCTGGGTCGGGGTCGCCGGGCAGCCGGTGGCGGGGTCAGCCCATGAGTGGTTGCAGCGCCTGGTTCCACGCCTCCTCGCCGCCCACCGCCGCCATGGGCAGCCAGGGGTTCCAGAAGTCGCGGTAGTGCGTGATCAGGCCGTTCTCGAAGTGGACGACGGAAAGGTAGTCCTGCCGGTACTGGCCTCCGGTGGCGAGCAGGGTGCAGTCGCCGGGGAACTCGGCGACGAGCACTCCCTCCGGAGTCACGGCGTGGAAGACGGGTTCGCCGTACTCGACCTTGAGCTGCTGCGGCATCATGCTGATCTGGGCGCGCAGTTGGTCCGTGCCGCGCATGACGGTGGGGAATCCGGGCGGGGCGTAAACGAACTCCAGGACGCCGTCGGGGGCGAACAGTGCGATCCACTCCTCGACGCGGCCCTCCTGAAGCAACGCCAGGCTCTTGGTGAACGTCTCCTTGAGCTTGTCGGGCGCGGGGTTGGTCACAGGGTTCCTCCTGATGGGGTGACGAGGGAACGGAAGGCGCGGTCGAGCGCCGCGTCGGGCAGCAGCCGGGTGAGCACGCGGCCCACTGCGGCGTCACGCCCGACGGCGTATCGGGTGCGCGGTCGCCTGTCGGACAGGGCGCGCAGCACGGTCCGGGCGAAGTCCTCCGGGGTGGTCCTGCTGGTGCGTGCGCTGTGCTCGTTGCTCTGCAGGAAGCGCGGGAAGGTGTCCTGGTACAGCTCCCTCAACCGCTCGGGGGCGGCGTCGAGGATGCGCGAGCCGGTGTCGGACACCTTGTCCCAGATCGGGGTGAGGATGGCGCCGGGCTGGACGACGCTCACCCGGACACCGCTCGGGGCGACCTCCCGCCGCAGGGCGTCGCTGAACGCCTCTTTGGCCCACATGGCGGCGGCATAGGCGCCGAGGTAGGGGATGGCGACGTTGCCGAGTCCGGAGGTGACGTTGACGACGCGGCCTCCCGCGTCGCGCAGCAGCGGCAGGAAGGCCTGGGTGGTGGCGACCTGGCCGACGACGCTGGTCTCCAGCTGTCGCCGCAGGTCCTCCAGCGGCAGGCACTCCAGGGGCGCCGAAACGCAGATGCCGGCGTTGTTGACCAGTCCCCACAGGCCAGTGCCGCCCACCCTGTCGCGTACGACGTCCTCGGCGGCGGCGATCGACGCCGCGTCGGTGACGTCGAGGACGAGCTGTTCCACCCGGGGGCGGGGCGTCTCGCCACCCGGTTTGCGTACCGCGGCGAAGACCCTGAAACCTGCTGCCGCCAGGTGCTCGGCACACGCCTTGCCCAGGCCTGAGGAGGCCCCGGTGACGACCACGGCGCGTCCGCGAGGGCTGGGGATTCGGGTGGACATGAAGGCTCCTGTCAGGTGAGGGAGGCCAGCACGGCCTCGACGCCGGCGTCGGCCATGCGTGCGGCGCGGTCCCGGGGGACGGCCTGGTCCACGTGGGTGAAGTTCCAGGCCAGCCGGTCGTGACTGGTGTTGACGGTGGCCACGAAGTACGCGTTCACCGAGAGGCCGGTGACGAACTCGGCGTCGCTGACCTGCCACGGGCCGATCCGGTCGGGGAAGTCGAACCGGCCGAGGTTCGACAGGCACAGGGTGATGGGCCCCTTGTCCTCCATGAAGCGCAGAAACCGGTCGCTCTTGGCGACGGTCCTGGGTGCGACGAACCCCATGGTCGCGATGGCGGTGAGGTGTTCGCCCCGGTTGCGGCGGCGGGCGAGGTCGCGGCTGATGGCCCGGGCCATGGGCCACAGTGACTGCCCCGGCCGGTAGGCGACGACGGAGGGCACGGTGGCGACGTACGTGCCGAGCTCGTCGTCCGTCACGGGGGGCTCCAGGGCCTCGCGGAAAGTGATGGGGGAGCCGATGGTGAGGTGGCCCGGTCCGCTGCCGGCGTCCTCGGCGACGGCGGTCACCATGGCTGCCGCCAAGAGCCCGTGGACAGTGGTGTGTTCGCGCTTGCAGGCCTGGGCGAGGCTTTCGACTGCGGGCCCGTCGAGTTCGTGGTGGATCAGCCGTGTGGTGCGCTGCGGGAACGGCACGCTGCGGCTCGGCTCGAGGCGGCTGGGCTTGAGCCGCCTGGCTGCCGACTGGTCGGCCAGCAGCTGTGCGGCGACCTTGGCCGCCCCTTTCAGGCCCCGGTACTCCGGGGGCAGCAGACCCTCGGGGCCCGGCAGGGCGCGCGCCGACTCGTGTACCGCGCCCCCACCCACCTCACCGGTCTGGCAGCGGGCCGCGAGGTGGAGCCACTGGCGCAGCAGGCTCAGCACGGTCGTCCCGTCAGCGACACAGTGCGGAACGGTGATGATCAGGTCGTGGACTTCGCCCCGTGAGATCGCGACGGCCCGGGCGAGTGGACCGGTGGCCCAGTCGACGGGCTCGCTGAACTCCTGCTCGTTCAGTTCGCGTTGCCAGCGCGGCTCCCCCGTCTCCGCCTCGGGCACGGAGACGGTGCGCAGCGGGACGGGTCGTCCGGTGATCGGCACGAAGTGCGGCCTGCTCCTGTCGGCCTCGGCATGGATGGCGGCCCGCAGCAGGGGGTGACGGGCCTGGAGGGCGTCCAGGCCCTGGCCGAGCACCTCCTCGGGGAGGCGTCCGCGCACGCGGACATGCCCGATGACGTTGAGCGGGGAGATCTGGTCACAGATCCAGTACCAGCGCTCCAGCGGGGTCAACGGCCGTGCGATCTCCGCGGCGGGCTTCACCGGTTCACCTCCGTGGCAACGACAGCGTGGTAGTCGAGGAGCTCGATGTTCTGCTTGTCGAGCACCGAGCGTGGCGCGAAGGTGAAGAACAGTCGGCGCCCCAGCAGTTGGGGCCAGGACTCGGTCTGTTCCAGCGCGCTCAGGGAGCGAGCGGCAGCGACGGTCTTTCGAGTGCGCGGCAGCCGGGCGCGCTCGTAGGCCCGCAACGCGCCGACCAGGTCGCTCGCGCCCTCCAGGTGACGGGCGAGGACGACGGCGTCCTCCATGGCGATGGCCGCGCCCTGGCCGAGGCTCGTCATCATCGGGTGAGCCGCGTCGCCGAGCAGGGTGACCCGGCCCTCGCCCCAGCGTTCCAGGAAGGGCCGGTCCCGGGCCGGGAAGGCGGTGATCTGGTCTTCGGGCGTGGCTCGGATGCACGCCTCGACCTCCGGAGCCCAGCCGGCGTACGTCCGCTCGAGCTCGGCTCGGGTGCCCTGCCAGTCACGGGCTCGCGCGGCGGGCATGTTCTTGGTGCCCCACCAGTACACCTGGCCCTTGCCGATGTTGGCGATGCCGAAGCGGCGGCCCCGGCCCCAGTAGTGGGCGCCGTACTGCTTGGTGATGGCGGGGTGGGACAGGTGCGGGGTGGCGACCCAGCAGATGTATCCGGGCTCGTAGGGCGTTTCGGGGCCGACCAGGGTACGGCGGATCGCCGAGTCGAAGCCGTCGGCGCCGATCAGGACGTCGCCGCGGGCCTCGGTGCCGTCCGCGAAGAACACACTCACGCCGTCGTCGTCGGCCTCGAAGCGGGTGGCCTGGGCGCCGAGCGTGATGGGGACGTCCTTCACCGCTTCCAGGAGCAGGCGCTGGAGTTCGGCGCGGTGCAGGCCGAAGCTGGGGGCGCCCAGTCGGTCGCAGATGTCCTTGAACTCCAGGGTCCGGATCAGCCTGCCCCGCTTGGTGCGGAAGTGCAGCTGCTCCAGGATCTCTACGGTTTCCTCCAGCCGCAGGTCGATACCGAGGGTCCGCAGGGCCAGCACCGCGTTCGACATCAGCGACAGCGCGCCGCCGACCGGCTTGAGTTCCCGCGCCCGTTCGTACACCTCGACGTCGACGCCGACGCTGCGCAGGGTGGCGGCGGCGGTGAGGCCGCCGATACCGGCCCCGACGACCAGGGCGCGGACAGGGGGACGTGGCGTCACTTCGGTAGCCTCTCTTCCGTGAGGGCTCGGCCCACTTCCTGGACGTACGGTTCGTCGAGCAGCCTCAGATGGTCGCCCGGGACCTTGATCAGACGGACCTGCCCGCTGGTGAGGGTGGACCAGCCGTTGAGGGCGTCCCGGTGCAGGGTACGAGCGGCGCCGTGCATGGGCTTGAGCGCGTCGGGCAGTTCCCCGGTGGCCTTGACGAGGGTGACGTCGATCGGCAGGGGGCCCGGCTGGTAGTCGCGCAGCGCCGCCCAGTTGGCCTTGTAGACGCGGAACAACCGGCGAACCGCCGAGCGTGCGGTGGCGGGTGCGAGGATGCCGGCGGCGGCCGCGCGGTCGGCGATGAAGTCCAGGCGGTCCTCGTCGCTGTCCAGCGTGTCGGGGAGCGGTTCGACGGGGGCGTCCCCGCCACGGTCGACCCAGATCAGCTCCCAGAAGAACCACTCGAGCATGGCCCGGTCAGCGACCTCGGGCCGCTCTCCCGGATCGGGCGCGATCGAGTCGAGCAGCACCAGCTCCTCCACCCGGCCCTTCCCCGAGGCATGCAGTTGCCAGGCCATTTCGAAGGCGACGAAGCCGCCGAAGGACCAGCCGGCCAGCCGGTAGGGGCCCTCTGGCTGGATACGGCGGATCGCCTCCACGTAGCTGCGGGCGATGCCGCTCATCGTCTCCACCGGCTCGGTCCCAGGCTCGGTGCCGGCCGCCTGGAGGGCGTACACCGGCTGGTCGTCGGGCAGGTGCCGGGCGAGCCGGACGTAGCACAGGACGTTGCCGCCGAGCGGGTGGACGAGGAACAGCGGTCGCCGGGTTCCCTCGGTGCGGATCGGCACCACCGCGTCGAAGGCGGCGACGGCGTCCTGGGAGCGCAACCGTGCTGCCAGCGCCGCCACGGTCGGAGCGGTGGCGAACGCCGCGAGTGGGACACGCGCCCCGAACCGCTTCTCCACGGCCACCATCAGCCGCATCGCGGTCAGCGAGGTGCCGCCGAGTTCGAAGAAGTCGTCGTCGACGCCGGGAGCCGGTATGCCGAGGAGTTCGCCCAGGATGTCCGCCACGGCACGCTCATGGGCGTCCCGGGGTGCGACGCGCCCGGCTGCGGGAGCGCTCTGGAGGGGACGGCGGCGCAGGGCGGCGTCGTCGCGTTTGCCGCTGGGGGTGAGCGGCAGGGCGGGCAGCCAGGCGAGGTGGGAGGGCACCATGTGGTCGGGCAGGGTGGCCCGCAGCCGGGTCCGCACCTCGGCGAGATCGACTGTCTCCGGGGTGCCCACCAGGAACGCCGCCAGATAGGAGTCTCCGCTGTCGCGACGACGGGCCACCACGGCGACCCCCTCGATCCCCGGCTGGTCCAGTGCCCTGATGGCCAGCTCCACCTCGGCCGGTTCGACGCGGAAGCCCCGGATCTTCACCTGGTCGTCGGCGCGGCCCAGCCACACGACGTCACCGCCGGGCAGGGTGCGGCCGAGGTCGCCGGTGCGGTAGAGCCGGACGCCCCGGGGCGCGGTGACGAAACGCTCGGCGGTCAGGTCCGGGCGCCCGAGGTAGCCGCGGCCGAGGCAGGCCCCGCCGAGCAGGATCTCCCCGCGCGCCCCGGGCGGGACCGGACGCAACCGCTCGTCCAGCACGTACATCTCCGCGCCACCGATGGGCCGGCCGATCGGCGGTAGCGCGGGGAAGTCCGCCGGGTCGCCGGTCATCACGTAGGAGCTCGCCAGGTTGGTCTCGGTCGGCCCGTACTGGTTCTCCAGCACCGTGCCCGGCAGGGCCGCGCAGAAGCGGCGGATCTCGTCGGTCACCCTCAGCTGCTCGCCGGAGGACACCAGCACCGACAGGTGTGACGGGCGCAGGCCCAGCTCCCCGGAGGCGTCCGCGAGCTGCTGGAGCGCGACGAACGGCAGGAAGGCCCGCCGTACGCGCTGCGCCTCCAGCAGTCGCAGCAGCGCCGACTGGTCGCGCCGGTCCTCCTCGGAGACCAGTACGAGGGTGCCGCCGCCGGCGAGGGTGGAGAAGATCTCCTGGAAGGACACGTCGAAGCTGAGCGGTGCGAACTGCAGCGTGCGATCCCCCGCCGCCGCGGTGGCCGCGTCCAGCTGCCAGCGCACGTAGTTGGCCCACAGCCGGTGCGGAAGCTCGACTCCCTTGGGCTCACCGGAGGAGCCCGAGGTGAACAGCAGCAGGGCGAGGTCGTCGAGGCCGACCCGGCGACGCGCGCCCGCCCCGGGCCCGTCGTCGACGGCTCCCGTCAGGGCCAGGGACTCCACCGGCAGGCGCAGCGCCGGGTCCGGTACGAGTCCGGCGTGCCGGGTATGGGCCACGACCCGGAACGGCCGCGCCCGCTCGATCATGCGCGCCAGCCGCTCAGCCGGATAGGACACGTCGAGCGGCAGGCAGACCGCTCCGGCGCGCAGCACGCCCAACACCACGGCGACCGTCTCCGGGGAGCGGTCCATCGCGATGCCCACCGGCACTGCGACGGGAGCGCCGAGCCCGGCCAGTTCCGCAGCGACACGGTCGGCGGCCCGGCCCAACCGCTCGTACGTCCAAGTGACCGGGCCGAAGGTGACGGCCACGGCATCGGGCCGCAGCCGTATCTGCTCGTCGATGAGGGTGAGCACGTCCACCGGGTCGGGGAGCACGGCGGGGGCGGGCAGCGGGTCCGTCAGGAAGGTGAAGTCGACGGTCTCGTCCGGCTGTTCGACGATCCGGCCGAGGATCCGCTGGAAGACGGCGGCGAGCCGGTCCACCTGCCCCGGGCTGAACGACCGCCCGTCGCAGTCGAACCTGAGCCGCAGGGTCCGCCCGTCACGGGGATCCACGATCGCGTTGGCCAGCAGCGCGAGGCTGGTCTCCTCGTACGTGGCGAGGTCGAGCAGGGTCACCTTCCCGTGCCCGAGAACCGCCTCCAGGGTGTGCATCCGTACGAAGTTGAAGGCCGTCTCGGTGACGGGGCCGCCCAGATCGGTCTGGATGGCGCTGAGCGGGTAGGCCGAGTGAGGGAAGGACTCCTGTTCCTGCTGGACCACTGCACGCACCACGTCGAGCCAGGAGCCGTCGCTCCTCTCCAGCTTCTCCAGCCGGAACGGCATGGTGTTCAGGAAGAGCCCGGTCATGCCGTCGGCTCCGGCCACCTCGGGTCGGCCGTGGGTGACCAGACCGGTGGTGACGTCCGGGGAGCCGGCGAGCATCCGCAGCGTCAGGCAGTGTGCGGTGAACATCAGCAGCCGCATCGGCACCGCATGCCGCCGGGTGAAGTCCTCAAGTGCGCGGGCCAGTCCGTCGGGCAGTTCGACGTGCCGGACGAGCAACCCGGGTTCCCGAGGCGGCTCGTGCGGTACGTACGGATCGAGCCGGACGGGCTCGGCACCGGCGAGCAGCCGCTGCCAGTACGAGCGGTCGGCGGCCGACTCCAGGCGGGCACGCTCGGCACGGACGTAGGCCGCGAACGACGGCAGCGGTGTGTCGTCCACCGGCTCGACGGCGGCGTCAAGCCCGTGCAGGTAGTCCTGGAACAGCTCGCGGACCAGCACGGCCACGCTCCAGCCGTCCAGGATCGCGTGGTGGAAGCTGAGCACGAGGTCCAGCCGCCCCGGGCGGACATGGGACCGGAACTCGTACAGCGGCGGTCGCTCGAAGTCGTAGCGGTGGACGCGCCGTTCGGCGACGCAGGCGGCGATCGCGGCGTCCGCGTCGGTATCGGTGACGTGGACGACCCGCAGACCGCCGGTCGCCTCCGCCCGCACCGTCTGCAGCGGCTCCGAGCAGCCGGTGAGGTCGAAGGCGGAGCGCAGGGCCGCGTGCCGGTCGACGAGGCGGTCGAAGGCGGCACGGAAGGCGGGCTCGTCCCAGTCGACGCCGTCCAGGGCGAAGGCGTAGTGGAAGACGTCGTGGTAGAGCGGGGAGTCGGCCTGTTCTCGACTGTGGTAGATCATGCCGAGCTGGAGCCGGGTCACCGGGAAGGCGTCGACCAGGCCCTCGTCGCTGAGCCGGGCCCGGTCGGCTCCCGTGACCAACTCGAACGGCTCGGGGAGAGCCGCCACCCGCCCCGCGGTGGCATGCGGCGCCTGGGTGGCCACGGTGGTGTGGCGGACCATGTCGGCCAGCGTCAGGCCGAGCCCGCGCCGCTCGGCCGCAGCCCGGACCCTGAGCAGCAGCAGGGAGTCGCCGCCCAGCGCGAACCATTCGTCGTGGACGCCGACCCGTCCCACGCCCAGCACCTCGGCCCACGCCTCGGCCAGGGCCCGCTCCACCTCGGTGGTGGGAGCGGCGTACGCGCCCTGCTCGCCGTCCGGCACGGGTGGGGGCAGGGCCGCGCGGTCCAGTTTGCCGTTGGGCGTCAGCGGGATGCGGTCGATCCGCACGAAGTGCGCCGGGATCATGAACTCCGGCAGGGCGGCGGCCAGTCCAGCGCGGATCTCCGCGTCATCGATCGGAGCACCGGCGACGTAGTACCCGACGAGCTGCACGCCGCCCGGCGAGGGGCGGTCCGTGACGACTGCGGCCCGCACCGAGGGCAGCCGTGAGAGCCGGTGCTCGATCTCCCCGAGCTCCACCCGGTTGCCGCGGACCTTGACCTGCCGGTCGATGCGTCCCAGGAACTCCAGGGTGCCGTCGGCGAGCCGACGGGCCAGGTCGCCGGTGCGGTACATCCGTTTCCCGGGCATGAACGGGTCGTCGGTGAACCGCTCGGCCGTCAGCTCCGGCCGCCCGAGGTAGCCGCGCGCCAGTCCGGAACCTGCGATGCACAGCTCGCCGGCGGCGCCCACCGGCTGCGCGTCGCCGAACCGGTCCAGGACGTACAGCCGCAGGTTGTCGATCGGCCGCCCGATGGGCACCCGGCCGACGGGAGCGCCGTGGGGGCAGTCGTGGTACGAGACGTCCACGGTGGCCTCGGTGGGCCCGTAGAGGTTGGTCAGCTTCGGGCCGTCGACCCCGAAGATCCGGTGGAAGGTGGCGACCTGCTCCGGAGGCAACGCCTCCCCGCTGCAGAAGACCTGCCGCAGGGAGGCGGCCTGCTCGCGCAACCGGAGCTCGCTGCTGAACAGTTCGAGGAACGCACCGAACATCGAGGGGACGAAGTGCAGAACCGTCACCCGCTCGGCGGCGATGGTGCGCAGCAGCTCCCGCGGGTCCTTCTCCGCGCCCGGCGGCAGCAGCGCGACGCGGGCACCCGCGATGCCCCACCAGAACAGCTCCCACACGGACACGTCGAACGCGATCGGCGTCTTGTGCAGGATCACGTCGTCCGCACCGATGGGGTACCGGCGCTGCATCCAGGTGAGCCGGTTCACGACGGCCCGGTGTTCGACCATGACTCCTTTGGGCCGACCGGTGGAGCCCGAGGTGTAGATGACGTAGGCGAGGTCGTCCGGGCCGGCGGCTGCGGACGGCACCGGCAGCGGGCCGGTGGGGACGGACTCCTCGTCCACGCGCCGGACGACGACCCCGGGCGGCACGTCCAGCGGCGGCGCCCCCGGTCCCGTCAGCACCGTGCGGACCCCGCTGTCCTGGAGGACGTAGGCGATGCGTTCGGCCGGGTAGCCGGCCTCGACGGGCACATAGGCGGCCCCCGCCTTCAGCACGGCCAGCACGGCGATCACGGTGTGCCGCGAGCGTTGGAGGAGCACGGCGACCCGGTCGCCCGGGGCCACTCCGTCGGCGCGCAGGACCGCCGCGAGTCGCTCGGCCCGGGCGTCCAGGTCGGCGTAGTCGAGACGGACGCCGGTGGCGGCCTCGACCAGGGCGGTGCGGTCCGGGGTGCGCGCGGCCTGGGCGGCGAACAGGGAGTGCAGCGTCCGGTCGTCCGGGAACGAACGGTCCGTGGCGTTGACCGCGTGGACCATCGCGGTGCGCTCGACGTCGTCCAGCATCGGGACGGCGGCGACGGCGCGGTCCGGGTCCTCCAGCCCACCGAGCAGCAGGGTGCGCACATGGCGGGCGAGTGCCTCTATGGGGAAGTCGGCGTCGAACACGTCGGTGGCGTAGTCGAGGTCCACCATGACCTCGCCGCTGCCGGCCTGTTCGTTGACGACGACGGCGAGGGCGTCCTGGTCGTGGGCCCTGGTAGCTCCCGAGGACTCGACCCGCAGGCCGGGCAGCGGCCTGCCCTGCGGCCACTGCACGTACGACAGCGTCACGTCGAAGACCTGACGGGAGTGGCCAGGCCGGTCGCCGAGCAGGTCCCCGAAGGCGAGCCGCTCGTGCCGCTGAAGGGCGCGCGTGTCGCGCTGCACGGCGGCGACCAGATCCCGCCATGGGGTGTCCGCGGCCACCTCGACCACGAGAGGCAGGGTGTTGGCGAACTGCCCCACCGTGCGTCGCTCGTCCTTTCCCCTACGGTTGAACAGCGGCGCGCCGAGGACCACAGTGCCGGCCCCGTGCACGCGTGACAGGTAGACGGCGAACGAGGCCGCGAGGAACGCGAACGGCGTCTCGCCTCGCTCCCTGACGCGCTCGGTCAGCTCGCCCGGCAGCGTGAAGGAGTAACGCTCGCTGCGCCGCGCGCCGGCCGGCGCGCGGCGCGGGAACAGAGCCGGCTCGACCGCGTCCAGCGTCCGCCGGAAGAACTCCCGGTCCTCGGCGTGCTGGGCCGAGGACCGGTAGCGCCGCTCGTCGGCGACACATTCCGCGAAGCTCGGCGGTTCGGCCGTCCGAAGGCCCGCGTACTGCCGCTTGACCTGTTCGAAGAACAGGTGAAGCCCCCAGGCGTCGGTGATCAGGTGGTGCGCCGAGAGAAAGACCCGGACGGCGGTGGCTCCCTCCTTGAGCAGCGCCGGCCGGCTCGGCGGCCCGTCGTGCAGGTCGAAGGGCCGTATGGACTCGTTGGCGATCCACGCCTCGCAGCTCGCCCAGGGGTCGGCGTCGCCGGAGAAATCCACCACCTGGACTTCGGGCGGTGATCCGTCGGTCCGCTGATACGGAGTGCCGTCCTGTTCCTCGAACCGTAGCCGAAAAGCGTCGTTGGCCCGCACAGTACGCCGCACCGCGGCCAGCAGCCGATCCTGATCGATTTCCCCGCTAAATCGCTGACTCAGGTGGATCGTGAACTGCGGACTGCTGGGAAACAGCTCGTGCGCCACCCAGATATCGCGCTGATAAGCTGTCAAAGGAATGAACTTCGTCACGGATGCCCTCAGCTCCCGGAGTCGGCCGCCGTTCGGCGGTGATGAACTCTGCCTGGCGGCTCGGACCCCATCCAGAAATTCAGCAGCCTGGTAGTCGCAGTACCAGCCACGGCAATTCCCCACAGGGGGTACCGGGTCAAGCGGAGCCGGCGGGCGGCACAAGTCCGCGGACTTTTTTTCCGAGCAGCCGTAGCGGAATACACGCGCGGTCGGGAAGAATCTCCGAGCGGATCGGCCGACCGCTCCCTGCCCATGGGGATCGCCCTGCCATAGGAGCCTCCATGAACGAGTTAGTGGCCGCCGTCACTCAGGCGGTGGATCCCGACCACTTTGTCGCGCCGCCCGTTCCGGAGTCGTGCCGGGCCATCACCCTGCGCAGGGACGAAACCGAACTCTTCGTGGGTCTCGACAGCCGCGACAAGGACCCCCGCAAGTCCATGCACCTGACCGAGGTACCGGTACCCGAGCCGGGGCAGGGTGAGGTGCTGGTGGCCGTGATGGCCAGCTCCGTCAACTACAACACCGTGTGGAGCGCCATCTTCGAGCCGGTGCCCACCTTCGCCTTCCTGGAGCGCTACGGCCGTACCTCGCCGCTTGCCCACCGTCATGACCTTCCGTACCACGTCATCGGGTCCGACCTCGCCGGATATGTGCTGCGCACCGGACCGGGCGTGCGCGGGTGGCGGCCGGGCGACAGGGTCGTCGCACACTGCCTGTCCGTGGAGCTGGAGTCCGCGGACGGCCACAACGACACCATGCTCGACCCGGAGCAGAGGATCTGGGGCTACGAGACGAACTTCGGCGGACTGGCCGAGATCTCCCTGGTCAAGGCCAACCAACTCATGCCGAAGCCGGCCCACTTGACGTGGGAGGAGGCCGCCGCCTCGGGGCTGGTCAACTCCACGGCCTACCGACAACTGGTCAGCCGCAACGGCGCCGGCCTGAAGCAGGGCGACAATGTGCTGGTCTGGGGAGCGGCCGGGGGCCTGGGGTCGTACGCGACCCAACTCGTCCTGGCCGGCGGCGCCCAGCCGATCTGCGTGGTCTCCGACCAGGCCAAGGCAGACCTGGGCCGCACGATGGGCGCGGAGGCGGTGATCGACCGCACGAGCGAGAACTACCGGTTCTGGAATTCGGACGGGACACAGAACCCCCGCGAGTGGCGGCGGTTCGGCAGCCGTATCCGCGAGCTCACGGGTGGCGAGGACGTCGACATCGTCTTGGAACACCCCGGCCGGGACACCTTCGGAGCCTCCGTCTACGTGACTCGGCGCGGCGGCACCGTGGTGACCTGCGCGTCCACCACGGGTTACCTGCACGAGTACGACAACCGCTACCTGTGGATGTCACTGAAGCGGATCATCGGCTCTCATTTCGCCAACTACCGCGAGGCGTGGGAGGCGAACCGCCTGATCTGCAAGGCACGGATCCATCCCACATTGTCCCGGGTCTATCCGCTGGCGGACAGCGGCCAGGCCGCGTACGACGTCCACCGCAACCGGCACCACGGCAAGGTCGGCGTCCTTTGCCTGGCCCCCGAAGAGGGGCTAGGGGTGAGCGATATGGAGCTTCGAGAACAGCACATTTCAGCCATCACTCGATTTCGGGACGCGGCCGAGTCCGCCGCCTGACGATGCTCTGCTGTCAGCGAAGTCCCCAGGGAATCGAGGACAGGTCCTGGCTGCCGTGTTAGCGTCGGAGAGTATCCGCTGCAGACCAAAACGCCCTCAAGTACAGCGCGTTGGGGCGGCGGACACGAAGACACGAGAAAGACTCCGGGCGGCTGCTACAAGCGTCGTCTCCAAGATCTTTGGAGGTCCAGTGACCTTAGCGCGCGACGATTCTTCGGCCTCGCGGATGCCGCGGGGCGAGGGCGGGATGAGCGGCCTGGGAATGGGCGATCAGGTATTCAGCCGACTTCTGCGCGACCGTATCGTCTTCCTCGGCCAGGAAGTCGATGACGACATCGCGAACAAGCTCACGGCGCAGTTGCTGATGCTCGCCGCGGAATCCGACGAAGACATCTATCTCTACATCAACTCTCCCGGTGGTTCGGTGACCGCGGGAATGGCCGTGTACGACACCATGCACTACATCAAGAACGACGTGGTGACGATCGCCATGGGCTTCTGCGCGTCCATGGGCCAGTTCCTGCTGACCTCCGGCACCAAGGGCAAGAGGTACGCCCTTCCCAACACCAAGATCCTCATGCACCAGCCATCCGCCGGACTCGGCGGCTCGGCCAGTGACATCAAGATCTACGCTGAACAACTGCTGCGCACCAAGCGCGAGATGGCGGAGCTGATCGCTCTGCACTCGGGACAGGACGTCGACACCATCACCAGGGACTCGGACCGGGACAAGTGGTTCACGGCCCAGGAGGCCGCGGAGTACGGGCTCATCGACGCGGTGATGAAGTCGGCCTCGGGCATCCCCGGGGCCGGTGGCACGCACGTGTCCTGAAAACGGACAAGGGCCCGGCGAGGACCGCCCCGTAGCACATCGGGGACCGAGCCGGGCCCACCTCGTCCAGCCACCGCAATCACGCCAGAACCCGAGGGAAACAAAGACCATGGCCCTGCACGATCGCCCGGCCCTGACATTCGGCGGTGCACCGCCCCAAGCCCGGTACGTTGTGCCCCGGTTCGTCGAACGCACGGCACAGGGAACGCGCGAGTACGACCCGTACTCCAAGCTCTATGAGGAGCGCATTGTGTTCCTCGGAGCAGAGATCGACGACACCTCCGCCAATGACGTCATGGCGCAGTTCCTCTGTCTCGAGTCGGTGGACCCTGATCGGGACATCGCTTTCTACATCAACTCGCCGGGTGGTTCACTCACCGCCATGACGGCGATCTACGACACGATGCAGTTCGTGAAGCCCGACATCCAGACGGTTTGCATCGGTCAGGCCACCTCGGCGGCGGCCGTTCTGCTGGCCGCCGGCACTCCGGGCAAGCGCGCGGCACTGCCCGGGGCGCGCGTGTTGCTGCACCAGCCGCACAGCGGAGGAGAGCGCGGACAGATCTCCGATCTGGAGATCCAGGCCCGGGAAATCCAGCGCGTGCGCAAGCTCGTGGAGACCATCCTGGCCCGTCACTCAGGCCGACCGGTGGAGCAGATAGAGCAGGACATCGAGCGCGACAAGATCCTCACAGCCGAACAGGCGGCCGAATACGGTCTGGTCGACCACGTACTGACCACCCGCAAGAACGTACTGAACGATCGGAACAGCAGCACGCCATGACAGACCGCAAGGACCGGATCCCTGCCGATCACTTCTTCTCCGCCGACCTCCGGGTGGGGCGGATCCTGGACGTCCAGGACTTCCCGGAGGCGCGCAAGCCGGCCTACCGGGTCCAGGTCGACTTCGGGACCGCGGGAGTGCTCTGGACCAGTGCGCAGATCACGAACCACTCGTCCGAAGATCTGAAGGACCGGCTGGTCGTCGGTGTGATCAACCTGCCCGACAAGCGGATCGCCGGGCGCACCAGTGAGTTTCTGCTGCTCGGGTCCTACACGGCGGACGGTCTGGTCCATCTGCTGTCCCCCGCCCCGGAGGCGACGCCCGGAGACGTCGTCGGCTGAACCGGAACCGCCGGCGTCAGGCAACAGCACGACCCCGATCTCGTAGCGCAAGGAAGTGCAAGAACTGGAGGCGTCGGCATGACCAGGGAAGCCCCGCAGGTGGCGGGAAGCAGACTGCTCGGCACACTGGCGGAGTTGCGCGACGACACCTTGGGGGCCTACCTGCGCGCCCGGCAGGACTACGGGGATGTCGTGCGCTTCCCGGTCGGCCCTCCAGGGCTGCGCGCCCATCTGTACGCGGTGTTCTCCCCGGACGGGGTGCAGCAGATCCTGGGCACCCGGGCGGCCGGATTCCGTAAGGAGAACTCCGTCTACGCCGAGATCCGGGCCTCCATAGGCAACGGGCTGCTGACGAGTCAGGACGACGAGTACCTCTTGCAGCGCCGACTCGTCCAGCCGCTGTTCACCCGCCGCCGCGTCGACGGTTACGCGGCGGCCGTCCAAGCCGAGGCGGCGGCCACCGCCGACCGCTGGGCCGCCCTGCCCGACGCAACCGTGGACGTCGCCTCGGAGATGGCCGAGTTTGCGCTGCGGGCCATCTCCCGCATCCTGTTCGGCGCCGACCTGGACGAGACAGTGGGGGTGGTCCGCCGCTGCTTCCCGGTCCTGGGCGAGCACGTTCTGAACCGAGGGGCCAATCCTCTGCGCTCGCCCAGGAGCTGGCCGACCCCGGGCAACCGTCGCGCCGCTGCGGCCCAGCGTGAGCTGTACGCCATCTGCGACCGCATCATCGCCGAGCGGCACGCCTCCCGTACGGCGCCGGAAGGCGACGGCGACGACATGCTGACCCTGCTGCTCAAAGCCCGGGACACGGACGGCTCGATCCTGGACGCCCAGGCGGTACGGGATCAGGTACTCGTCTTCCTGCTCGCCGGCCACGAGACCACCGCGACGGCGCTCGCCTTCGCCCTGCACCTGCTGGCCCTGCACCCCAAGGCCCAGGAAAGGGCTCAGACGGAGGTCGACGACGTCCTCGGCTGCCGGGCTCCGGCGGCCGCCGACCTCGACCGGCTCCCGTACATCACGATGGTGCTGAAGGAGGCGCTGCGTCTCTACCCCTCGGTCGCCATCATGGGCCGCAAAGCGGTCACCGACACGGAGATCGGCGGCTTCCGCATCCCCGCGGGCGCCGACGTCTATGTCAGCCCGTATGTGACCCACCGTCACCCTGTGTACTGGGAGGACCCGGAGGCCTTCGAGCCCGAGCGCTTCGCTCCGGAAGCGGAGGCGGACCGCCCCCGCTATGCGTTCTTCCCGTTCGGTGGCGGTCCCCGGGCCTGCATCGGCCAGCATTTCGCGATGCTGGAGGCCACCCTCGCTCTGGCAACCCTCCTGCGACGTTTCACCCTGTCGGCGGTCGACACCGAGGTTCCGCTGGAGCTCGGGATGACGATGCGTGCCGCCGGGCCCGTTCGAGTGCGTCTCACCTCACGCTGACCAGGGAGAGTGCGGATGAAGACCTCGCTGAGCTGGGACGGCGAAGCCGTCGTCACAGTGGATCAGCGCGCGCTCCCAGGAGAGTACCGCCTGCTGCGGCTGGCTACGGTGGACGAACTCATCGGTGCCGTCCAGTGCTTGGCCATTCGTGGGGCGCCGGCCCTCGGCCTGGCCGGTGCCCTGGGAGTGGCCCTGTCCGCGCTGCGGCACAGGACCACGGAGAACGATGCCACGGAGGCGGTGACAGCCGACGCGAGCCGTATCGCACAGGCTCGTCCGACTGCGGTCAACCTCGAGTGGGGAGTCCGTCGTGCGCTCAGCCGACTCAGCGACGGCCCGGACGCCGTACTGGCCGAGGCACTCACGATGATCGAGGAGGACACAGCGACCAACCATGCCTTGGCTCTGCGCACGGCTGACCTGGTGCTGTCACTCACAGACAGGCGTCCACTACGCCTCCTGACGCACTGCAACACAGGACGGCTCGCCACTGCTGCGGGCGGAACGGCGCTGGGTGCCATCCTCCAACTGGCGGAACGCGACTGTGTGGGCGAAGTATTCGTCGATGAGACCCGACCGCTTCTCCAGGGCAGCCGCCTGACCGCGTGGGAGCTGGGCGAGGCGGGCGTGCCTTACCGCATCTGCGTCGATTCCGCCGCGGCGGCCGCGATGGCCCGAGGGCTGGTGGACTGCGTGCTGGTGGGAGCCGACCGGATAGCCGCCAACGGCGACGTGGCGAACAAGATCGGCACCTACGGGCTCGCCGTGGCGGCGGCCCACCACCGGATTCCGTTCCTCGTCGTAGCCCCCGAATCCACCTGGGACCACACCGTGCCCGATGGATCGGCCATCCTCATCGAGGAACGGGATCCGGCCGAAGTCACCCACTGCGCGGGCATCGCTGTGGCGCCTGTCGGTGCAGGCGTCTACAACCCCGCGTTCGACGTCACTCCGGCGGGCCTCGTCACGGCGACCGTGTCCGAGGAGAGGACCGTGCTCCGCCCAACCAAGCGGACGACGAGGGGGTACAGGCATGAGCGCACAGCCTCTCGAGCAGGCTGAGGTCGGTGTCATCGGCGCTACGACACGGGCGCCGTACACGTGTCGTTCGCGGATCCGTACTGCCAAGAGGGAAGGACCGCCGTCGTCAAGGCGGCCTCGTCCCTCGGTGTCGACGCCCACGACGGCGGAACCATGGTGGTGGTGGAAGGCCCGCGCTTCTCCTCGCGCGCCGAATCGCAGTGGTACGCAGCGGCCGGATGGTCACTCGTCAACATGACCGGCCATCCGGAAGCCGTCCTGGCACGAGAACTCGCGCTGTGCTATACGGCCGTGGCACTGGTGACCGACCATGACGCAGGCGTTCGGCGTGGCGAGAGCGTCGACCAGGAGACCGTCTTCGAGGTGTTCCAGGCCAACCTGGAGCGACTGCGGGCTGTCGTCCTCGAGGCGGCGAAGCTGTTGCCCGAAGACCGGACGTGCGCGTGCGTCACCGCTCTGGACGGGCTTCCCCTGCCCTTTGAACTCCCCTGATGCGTCCAACTGTCTCCTGCATATCTCCTTGGGGCTGATATGACACTTCTGATCACCTGGCCTGACTCCGACCCGCAGACCGTCCTGCGCCACACGTCCCAGCCAGTCGAGATCACCGCCGCCCTTGCTCCGCTCCGCGTGCGTTACGAGCAATGGCCCGTACGTCATGACGTGCCAACCGATGCGGACAGCGACACCGTCCTGGCTGCGTACCGCAGCGAGATCGACAAACTGAGCCAGGAAGAGGGGTTCGCCACTGTTGACGTCGTCTCCCTGCACCCCAGTGCCGACCCCGACTGGCCGGCCCAGGCGCGGGCCGCTCGCGAGAAGTTCCTCAGCGAACACACTCACGACGACGATGACGAAGTGCGCTTCTTCGTCGCCGGAGCCGGAGTCTTCTACCTGCACACAGCCGCCGAGGTCCACGCCGTGTACTGCGAGAAGGGTGACCTGCTGGGCGTACCGAAGGGGACCACCCACTGGTTCGACATGGGTTCTCGGCCGAGCTTCACCGCGATCCGGTTCTTCCATGAGGAAGACGGCTGGATCGGCAACTTCACCGGCTCCGACATCTCGTCCCGGTTCCCCGACTTCGACGCGGTCCACACCGGCTTCACCGCGAAGCGGGAACCATGACCGTCACGTTCGAAGCGGACGCGGTGGTACTGGACATCGAGGGCACCACCAGTGCCACCACATTTGTGACCGAGGTGTTGTACCCGTACTCGCGGCGACGGTTCGGGGCACTGCTGAACGAGCGCAGCCACGAAGCCGACGTCCGCCGAGCGATTGACCAGGCACGCCGACTACTCGGCGAACCGGAAGCAGACATGGCGCGCATCGAAGACGCTCTCGACGTCTGGCTGGCCGAGGACCGCAAAGTCACCCCGCTGAAAACGCTCCAGGGCATCGCCTGGGCCGAAGGATTCGCGCGTGGCGAGCTGGTCTCGCATCTCTACGACGACGTGGCGCCCGCCCTGCGCCTCTGGCACGGCGAGGGCGTGCGGCTCCATGTGTACTCCTCAGGCTCGGTGGCGGCTCAGCGCGCCTGGTTCACCCACAGCACCAGTGGCGACCTGTCGCCCCTCATCGACGGCCTGTTCGACACCGAGAACATCGGCCCCAAGCGGTCGCCCGAGTCGTACCGAGCCATCGGCGAAGCCCTCACAACTCCCCCCAGCCGCATCCTCTTCCTGTCCGACCGTCCGGCCGAACTCGACGCCGCCCGAGCAGCCGACTGGCTCACCGCGGGGGTGCGACGTCCCGGCGAGCCCTACCACCGGCACGGCACCGACGGCCACCCCTTGGTCGAGTCGTTCGCTGATGTCCACGTCCGCCGGACCCATGTCGACGAAGTGAGGGGCCCACGGTGACCGAACACGCGGCGGACCTCAATACCGGCCTGGCAGAGGCTGGGACGGCGCTGGCCGGCGAGGCGGCCCGCTTCGCCTCCTTCGGCTGGATGCAGGGCACTTCCGGCAACCTCTCGGTGGTGACGAGCCGTGATCCTCTGCGCCTGGCCGTCACCGCCAGTGGCCTGGACAAGGGGGAACTGACAGCGACCGACGTGGTTCTGGTCGACGCAGCCGGCAAAGCCGTCAGCGACGGCAGACCGTCGGCCGAGGCGGCCCTGCACGCCCGGGTCGCCCGGCTGACCGGCGCGGGGGCCGTGGTGCACGTGCATACCATCGCTTCGGTAGCCGTCGCTGACCGCTGCCCCGAGGGGATCATCTTCCGCGACCTGGAAATGCTCAAGGGCATCGGTCGGCCGACGCACGCTGAGGAAGTGGTTCTCCCGGTCATCGGGAACAGCCAGGACATGGCCGTGCTCGGCGACCGTCTGGAGGCGGCCCGTGATCCACGCATGCCGGCTGTGGTCGTGGCGGGTCACGGGCTCTACGTGTGGGGTACGGACCTTCGACAAACGCGGCACCACGTCGAGGTCGTGGAATGGATGCTGGAGCTGGAACTGGCCAGACGTTGAGGCAAAGTGCCACCAGACGGCCTCGCCGTGAACATCATCGAGTGCTGAGACCCTGAGCGGAGCGCCGGAAGCGGCGGCGGTCGCCGCCGCCGGCCGGGGACGCCGCCGGTGCCGCGCCCGGGGACCACCCCCGGCCGAACCGCGGCGGAGCGGTGCGCGTGTTCGAGGAGCCGACAGGGATCGTCCGTGCCGTGACGGGGCACAAGACCTACACCAACTCCTGTTCCCCCACGGCACTTTCGAGGAGTTCCCATGCTTCGCGGCATCGACGTGAGCGCGTACCAGTCCTCCGCCTACGACACGGACGGTCTCTCCTTCGTCTTCATCAAGGCGACGGAGGGCCGCAGCTACGTCAACCCCAGGCTCGCCGCCCAGACGAAGCGCGGCCGCGACGCCGGTCTGGTCGTCGGCTTCTACCACTTCCTGTGGCCGGGCGACCTCACGGCGCAGGCCGAGTACTTCGTCTCCAAGGCCCCGGAGCGGGCCGGCGACATTCTCGCGGTGGACTGGGAGACCACCGGTGGCGGCACCCACGCCTCGAACGCCGAGAAGGACCGCTTCATCCGCAAGGTCAAGGAGCTGCGGCCGCACCACCGGGTGCTCCTGTACTGCAACCGCCACTTCTGGCTGAACGTGGACGACACCTCCTACGCGGGCGACGGCCTGTGGATCGCCGACTACGTCACCGCGGGCAAGCCCCGCATCAAGGCCGCGTGGCGCTTCCACCAGTACACGAGCGATCCCCACGACAAGAACGTGGCCGCCTTCTCCACCCGCGCGGCCCTGCGCGACTGGGCGACTCCGTAGGCCGGCCGCGTCGGCGGGACGGCCGCTGCGGTCGGCAGCGCCGGACGGACCCCGGCGGGGGCCGGGCTGCCCGCCCGACCCGACGTCCGCCGGGGACCGTCCCGAATCGCGTCCGCCTCCGGGCGGAGGCTCGGGGCGCCGGGTTACGCCCGCCAGTCCGCCGTGCGCTCCGGGGACGCCTCGGCGAGGGCGCGGATGACCTCGTCGGTGCCGGCCTGCAGGCCGTAGACCGGGGTGCCGGGCTGCTGGCGCCAGGAGTCGTCCAGGCCGCCGGCGTCCACCGTGTCAAAGCCGAACTCGTCGATCAGGGCACGGACCTTGCGCTTGGCCGCCTCGTCGTCGCCGGCCACCGGGAGCGCCGTCCGCGCGGGGTCACCGGCCGGCCGGGGGCGGTCCAGGATGTCCTGGGCGTAGGTGCCGTTGAAGGCCTTGATCACCGGGTGGCCGATCTGGCGTTCGGTCCAGCGGCTCTCGGTCAGGCCCTCGTCCTCGATGCCCGTGATCTTCCCGTCGCGCTGCTGCGGGTAGTAGTTGCCGGTGTCGATGACCGCCACGTCCGCGGCCGCCCCGTCGAGCAGGCCGGAGGGCAGGTCCGGCACCGCCTTCATCGGGACGGTGACCACCACGATCTCCGCGCCGCGTGCCGCGTCCTCGACGCGGACGGGCGTCGCGCCGGTCTCCTCGGCCAGTGCGGTGAGCGTCTGGGGACCGCGGCTGTTGGCGACGGAGACGTCGTGGCCGAGGGCGGTGAGCCGCCGGGTGAGGTTGCCGCCGATGTTGCCCGCGCCGATGATGCCGATCTTCATGTCTGAACCCGCCTCGCCGTTCTCGCCGTTCCAGGGGTCGGTGTCCTCGCGGACGTCCTGTCTGGCATCGGCAACCCGTGACCGGGGCGGGGTATTCCGGGCGGACGCCGAACGGGTGGACGGCCCGGGGTGGGCAGGACGGCGCGGGGCGGCACGACGAAGGGGGCGCCGGACCGCGACGGCCCGGCGCCCCCTCCGCGGGGTCACTTGCTCAGGTAGGCCCAGAACTCGTCGAACGTCAGGATCTTGTCGCCGTTCAGGTCACGCGTCCTGATGACGGCCTCCGCCACCGTGTCGGTGACGTTCCAGTCGCCTCCCTGGGCCAGGGCGGACTTGAACTCGGCGGCGGTGATGAACCCGTCACCGTCCGCATCGATCCGCTGGAACTGCTTGCGTGCTTCCTCGATGTCCGCCACCGGTCCGCCCCTCTGTGTCGCGTTTCTCTGTCTTGCTGTCGTAGTGACGCAGGTCAGATTAACGGCCCGCGCGCACGCGCAGTGCGGCGACCGCCCAGGCGCGCTCCTCCCGCTGCGGCCCCCCGGTGGGTCAGGTCTGCGAGCCTGGGGCCTTCCGGCGGATCACCGTCACCGTCGTTCCCGGTCCTGCGGCCGCCGCGCGTCCGGTCCGCCTCCGGTCAGCGGAAGACGCCCGTGTGGCCCAGTGAGTACCGGCCCGGCTGCGGGAAGACCGCGAGGCCGTGCGGGCCGCTGCCGACCTTGATGCGGGCGAGCTGGGCGCCGGTGCGGGTGTCGATGGCGTACACCTCGGAGTCGTAGCGGCCCGACAGCCACAGCACCTTGCCGTCGGCGGAGACGCCGCCCATGTCGGGACTGCCGCCGTCGGGCAGGCGCCACTTCCCGGTGAGCCGGTTGCGCGGGAAGTCGAAGACGGAGACGGTGCCCTCGCCGCGGTTGGAGACGTACATCTGACGGGAGTCGCGGCTGACGTACAGGCCGTGGGCGCCCGCGCCGGTGGCGAGGAAGTCCGGCTTGCCGAAGGTCCGGCCGTCGAGGATCCACACGCCGCCCGCCTTCATGTCGGCGACGTAGAACCTCCTGCCGTCGGGCGACATCTTCACGTCCTGCGGCATCGCGCCGTCGAGCGGCAGCTTCCGCTGCCCGACGACCTCCATGCGGGCGGTGTCGACCTTGAGCAGTTCGCCGCTGAACTCGCAGGAGACGACGAAGTAGCGGCCGTCCAGGGAGAAGTCGGCGTGGTTGACGCCGTAGCAGCCGACGGGAACGGTCTTCACCGTCCTCATGGTGTGCGCGTCGCGGAAGACGATCTCCCGGTCCGCGGAGGCCATGACGACGGCGTGCTTCCCGTCGGGGGTGAAGTAGAGGTTGTACGGGTCGTGCACGGCGACCGGTTCGCCCGCCCTGCCGGTCTTCGGGTCGATGGGGGTGAGGCTGTTGCCCAGGTCGTTGTTGACCCACAGCGTCCGCAGGTCCCAGGAGGGCACGACGTGCTGGGGCTGGCGGCCGACCCGGATCGTCTCGACGACCCGGTAGGTCGCGGGGTCGATGACCGTGACGGTGTCCGAGTTCGTGTTCGGGACGTAGACACGGGAGGGGACGCCTTCGACGGCCGGTGACAGCCTGCCCGGGCGGTCGGCGGCGTAGGCGTCGGACGGGTCGAGCACGGGCGGCATGCCGGGGAGCCCGTCGACCCGCTGCTGCCGCGGCTCCGGCCGGGCCGGCGCGCTGCTGGCGAGCGGCTCGTGCGCGCGGCCGGACGTCGCGCTGTCGCAGGCGGACAGCGGGGCGAGAGCGGCGCAGGCCACGCCGGCGATCAGGGCGCGGGCTACTCGGGTGGGGCGCATCGGCTCGGCAGCTCCGTGGTGGTGACCGCGTGGAGGCCGCGGCGGTCGGTTCGTCGAGGAGGAGGGCGGGGCGGTGGCGGTGGCGGTGGCGGTGATGACGGGGTACCACCCAGCAAAACCGCCACGGAGCCGCTCCGCACCCCGGCGGGGGCCCTGCGGGTGATCACCGACTGCGCCCGGACCCACGGGGGCGGGGCCGCCGGTGCACCGGGGTTCGTGCGGTCGGGTGCCCGCTCCGGTGAGGGTCCGCGGGTGGGGGGGCCGGGCCGTTCACCCGTACGGCCTGCGCCGCCTCCACGCCCCTGCGCGCGGAGTGCCGGTGGGTGCCGGGCGGCCGCGGCGGCCTGCGGCGTCCGGTGTCAGCGCTCGGGCACCCGCATCTCGAACCACGTGGTCTTGCCGCGGGGCAGCAGGTCCACGCCCCAGCGGTCGGAGAGCATGTCGACGAGGAACAGGCCGCGGCCGCTGACGTCCATCTCCTGAACGGGCATCAGGCAGGGCAGGCCGCGCGAGGGATCGCGGACCTCGACGCGGATCCAGCCGCGGCGGCGGCGCATGCGCAGGCCGAAGACGCGGGCGCCGGTGTGGCGTACGGCGTTGCCCACCAGTTCCGAGACCAGCAGGACGGTGTCCTCCGTCGTCTTCGGCGACAGTCCCCAGTGGCGCAGGACGACGACCTGCACCAGCCGGCGGGCGGTGGCCGCCGACGCCGGAAGGGACGGCAGCGGAACCTCGGACTCCGTCGGATTGCCGAACAGTTCCAGCGCCTTGAGCGCCCGTTCGTCCTCGACCGTGGGCGACCAGCGCGCCGCGGCCGCACGTTCCTGCCCCCGCGGCTGTTCGATACCCTCCAGCCCCGCCATGCCCCCCATCATGGCCGTCCGGGCAGCGCTCCGGGGCCGTTCCCGGCGAATACGCCCCCGGGCGCCCCGCCCCGCGCCAGGCCCCCGTCATGTGCCGGCGGCACTTCGGGAGCCGGGGCGGTACTCCTGAGCTGCGCGGACGGCGCGGCGGGAGGCCGCCGACGGGATCCCCGGACGAAGCGGGCCCAGAAGCGCCTCGGGCGCCCGGAATCCGCCCCATCGAGGGACCCGGACCGGACGTCACGTCCGTGGCAGGGGGTACGCCGGGTGCGTCAGAGGAACTTCGCCTTACCGGGACCCTCCTCGACGAAGCTGCGCATCCCGCGCTCGCGGTCCTCGGTGGCGAACAGCCCGGCGAACCAGTTCCGTTCCACGGCGAGGCCGGTGTCGATGTCCGTCTCCAGGCCGGTGTCGACCGACTCCTTGGCGGCGCGCAGGGCGATCGCCGGGCCCTGGGCGAGCTTCGCCGCCCAGGCGTGCGCCTCGGTGTACACCTCGGCGGCCGGGACGACCCGGTCCACCAGGCCGAGCGTCAAGGCCTCGTCGGCCCTGACCTGACGGCCCGTGAAGATGAGGTCCTTCGCACGGGACGGGCCGATCAGGCGGGCCAGGCGCTGGGTGCCGCCGGCGCCGGGGATCAGGCCCAGCAGGATCTCCGGCTGGCCGAGCTTGGCGTTGTCCGCGGCGATGCGGTAGTCCGCGCAGAGGGCGAGTTCGCAGCCGCCGCCGAGCGCGTAGCCCGTCACCGCGGCCACCACCGGCTTGGGGATGCGGGCCACCGCCGTGAAGGAGTCCTGCAGGGCACGGGCGCGCCCGACCATCGCCGCGTGGTCCATCACCTGCATCTCCTTGATGTCCGCGCCCGCCGCGAACACCTTCTCGCCGCCGTAGATCACCACGGCGCGCACGTCCTCGCGGCGGGTGGCCTCCTCGGCGAGTTCCTTGAGCCGGTCCTGCGTGGCGACGTCGAGCGCGTTCATGGGCGGGCGGTTCAGGCGCAGCGTGCCGACGCCCTCGGCGACTTCCAGAGTTACGGTCATGCCCAGCAGGTTAACGGGCACTAACGACGAACGGCCCGGTGCGCTCCGTCACACCGGGCCGCGTCCCCGGCCCCGGGGCGGTCGGGGAAGTGAACGGCTAGGCCGTCCACTTCTCCCAGGACATGTTCCAGCCGTTGTACCCGTTGTCCGGGGCGACGGTCCCGTCGTGGGAGTTCTTGACGACGACCACGTCGCCGATCATCGAGTGGTTGAAGAACCAGGCGGCCGGCACCCCGCTGTCGTAGCCGCCGCGCACGTCCCTGAGGCCCACGCAGCCGTGGCTGGCGTTGTAGTTGCCGAAGGCGCCGCCGCCCCAGTAGTTGCCGTGGACGAAGGTGCCGGAGTCGGTCAGGCGCATGGCGTGCGGGACGTCCTTGATGTCGTACTCGCCGCCGTAACCGACCGTATCGCCGTTCATACGGGTGACCGTCAGCTTCTCGCTGACGACCATCTGGCCGTTCCACGTCTCGTAGCCGGGCTTGCCGGTGGTGACGGGCAGGGTCTTGAACAGCTTGCCGTCCCGCATGACCTTCATCGTGTGCTTGCGGGCGTCCACCACGGACACCTGGCTGCGGCCGATGGTGAAGGAGACGGTCTTGGACTGCTTGCCGTAGACGCCGGGGCGGCCCTCCACCCCGTCGAGGCCGAGGTGGACGGTGACCTTCGTGCCGGGCTTCCAGTACTGCTCCGGGCGGAAGTCGAGGCGGTCGTTGCCGAACCAGTGGCCCTGGACGTCCACGGCGGGCACCGTCGTGACGCGGATGGCCCGCTCGACGGCCTCGGGGTGCGTGATGCCCCGGGTGAAGCGGACCGAGAACGGCATGCCCACGCCGACGGTGGAGCCGTCCTCGGGGGTGAAGGCGCCGACGAAGGTGTTCTTCGGCGTCAGGGTGGTGAAGCTGGAGTCCTCGGCCGCCTGGCGGCCCGCGGAGTCCTTGGCGACCGCGTGCACCGTGTAGGTGGTGGCCGCGGCCAGGTGGCCGGTGGGCGCCCAGGTGGTGCCGCCGCCGGTGATCCGACCGGGTATCGCGGTGCCCTTGGCGTCCTTGACCACCACCTGGGTCAATGTGCCCTTGCTCGCGGCGACCTTCAGGACGCCGCTGGTGTCCACGGACTTCGCGCCGTCCTTCGGCGCGATGGTGACGACGGCCTGCGACTGCGCGCTCCCGGCCCGCACGGAGTCCTTGTTCTTGCCCCCGCCGGACTCCGGCCCCGAGCCTCCCCCGCCGCACGCCGTCAGCGTGACCAGCAGCGCCCCCGCCATGAGCGCCAGTCCTCCGCGGACCCGCGCTCGCGCGTCAACCGACGCCCCCCGTATCGGCCGCACGTTCAAGTTGGTCTCCCCTCCCCAGGCCTGGTCAGCAGGCCCGCACACCAGCGCGACAGCGCGCGTGCGCGCATCGTAACCGCAAGGTCAGGGCCGTGGACGAGCGGGAACTGTCACTGTTCCGTCCCAACTCGGGCCGGCGCGGCGGGGGTCGGCCGCGGAGGGGCCGGGTCACTTGGCGGCGCCGCCGCCCTTCCAGTCGGCCCAGCTCATGTTCCACCCGCCGAGGCCGTTGTCGGGGGCGACCTTCTTGTCCTCGCTGCCGACCACCTCGACGACGTCGCCGATGAGGCTGTGGTCGAAGAACCAGCCCGCCGGGGTGTCGGATCCGCCGCCCTTGACGTCCCGCAGGCCCACGCAACCGTGGCTGACGTTGACCCGGCCGAAGACGTCCTCCTCGGACCAGTAGTTGCCGTGCACGAAGGTCCCCGACTCGGTCAGCCTGATGGCGTGCGGGACGTCGGGGATGTCGTACTCGCCGCCGAAGCCGACCGTGCGGCCGTTCATACGGGTGACCTCGAGCATCTCCGTCATCACCATCTTGCCGTTGTACGTGCTGGCGCCGGGCGCGCCGGCCGTGATGGGGAGGGTGGCCAGCAGCGCGCCGTTGCGCCGGACCTCCATGGTGTGCGCGGCCGCGTCGACGCGGGAGACCTGGCTGCGGCCGATGGTGAAGGAGAAGCTCCTGTACTGCCGGCCGTAGACGCCGGGCGCCCCCTCGACGTCCCTCAGCCGCAGGTCGACGGTGACCCGGGTGCCCGGCCTCCAGTACTGGCGGGGACGGAAGTCGACGCGGTCCCGGCCGAACCAGTGCGGGCGGATCTCGACGGGGGGCCTGGCCGTGACGTGCACGGCACGCTCGACGGCCGCGCGGTCGGCGATCTTCCGGTTGAACTCCAGGGAGACGATCATCCCGGCGCCGACGGTGGAGCGGTTGTCCGGGGTGACGTAGCCGATGAAGCGCTCCCCGGGGACGAAGGTGGTGAAGGTGGTGTGCCGCGCGGAGCGGTGCCCGTCGCCGTCGACGGCGACCGCGTCGACCGTGTACTTGGCCGCGAGGGCGAGCCGGTCCTCCGCGGGTTCCCAGTGCCGGCGGTCGCGGGAGAGGTGCCCGGGCACCGGGGTGTCCTGGGCGTCCTGGGACTTGACGACCTTCACCGACTCCAGCCGCCCGTCGGCCGCCCGGACCCGCAGCCTGCTCCCGGGGCGGACGTCCTTGCTGCCGTCCTGCGGGGAGACGCGGATCACGTCCTCGGCCGACGGCTGTTTGCCGAACACACCGCCGAGCCCGCCCATGCCGCCGGAGGTGCAGCCGGCGGCCGCGGCCAGCAGTCCTGCCCATGTCAGTACGGCGGCCATCGTGGCCCTCGCGCGCCGTGCGCGCCCTTGTACGTGCCTCACGGACTGCCCAACGACCGGGCATGCTTCGGGGAAACGTGAGTGCGACCCAAGCTCTGGGCAGAACAGAGGGGAGGACGACGCACCGAGGGAGCCGCGGCCGGGACGCCGCACGCCCTTTTCCCTGTCGTTCCAGGAGCCGCGGGAGGCGCACAGGTGTCCAGCGCAGCCGAGCAGGAGGCGGTGGCGGGCGGGCGCGCCGCCGAGGAGAGGCGCCCGGCCGCCGTCGTGTACGGCATCCGCCGGACCGCCCCGCCGCCGGGTCCGCCCGTGTGGCCGGGTGCGCCGATGCCGCTGGGCGCCCGCTTCCGGACCGGGCCGGACGGGGTGGCGGGCACCAACTTCGCGCTGTGGGCGGGCGGGGCGGAGGCGGTCGAGCTGTGCCTCTTCGACGGGCCGGGACCCCACGGCAGGGAGACAAGGGTCCACCTGACCGAGCTGACGCACGAGATCTGGCACGGCTTCGTGCCCGGCGTGATGCCGGGACAGCGATACGGCTACCGGGTGCACGGCCGCTGGGACCCGTGGACCGGCGCCCGTTGGAACCCGGCGAAGCTCCTGCTGGACCCGTACGCCCGCGCGGTGGACGGCGAGTTCCGGTTGCCGCCCGAGGTGTACGGGCACGTGCGGGACTGGCCGGACCAGTCCGTCGCCGACACCGTGCGCGACGAGCGCGACTCCGCTCCCCACGTGCCCAAGGGCGTGGTGGTGCACGACGACGCCGGCGCCGACGACGAGTGGGCGCACGACCGCCGCCCAAAGACGCCGTGGGCGGACTCGGTCATCTACGAACTGCACGTGCGCGGTTTCACCCGGCTGCACCCCGACATACCGCCACCGCTGCGGGGCACCTACGCGGGCCTCGCGCACCCCGCGGCGATCGAGCACCTGGTGAAGCTGGGCGTGACGGCGGTGGAGCTGCTGCCGGTGCACCAGTTCGCGCACGAGGACCACCTGCTGCGCCGGGGCCTGACCAACTACTGGGGGTACAACTCGATCGGCTACTTCGCCCCGCACGCCGCCTACGCGGCCTCCGGCACGACCGGCCAGCAGGTCGGCGAGTTCAAGCGGATGGTGCGGGCCCTGCACGCGGCCGGGATCGAGGTCGTCCTCGACGTGGTCTACAACCACACGGCCGAGGCGAACGAGCTGGGTCCCACCCTCTCTCTGCGGGGCATCGACAACCGCGGCTACTACCGCCTGCCGCCGGACGCCCGCCGGTACGCCGACTACACCGGCTGCGGCAACACCCTGCACGTGGTGCAGCCGCATGTGCTGCGCCTGATCACCGACTCGCTGCGGTACTGGGTGACGGAGATGGGGGTGGACGGCTTCCGCTTCGACCTGGCGGCCGCGCTGGCCCGCTCCATGCACGACGTCGACATGCTGTCGCCGTTCCTCGCGGTGATCGCGCAGGACCCGGTGCTGCGCCGGGTGAAGCTGATCGCCGAGCCGTGGGACGTCGGCTCGGGCGGCTACCAGGTGGGGGCCTTCCCGCCGCTGTGGACGGAGTGGAACGACCGCTACCGCGACACCGTCCGGGACTTCTGGCGCCACGCGCTGCCCGACGTGCGGGAGATGGGCTACCGCCTGTCGGGCTCCAGCGACCTGTACGCGTGGGGCGGGAGGCGCCCCTACGCGTCGGTCAACTTCGTCACCGCGCACGACGGCTTCACCCTGCGGGACCTGGTGTCGTACGAGCGCAAGCACAACCAGGCCAACGGCGAGGCCAACCGGGACGGCACGAACGACAACCGCTCCTCCAACTGCGGCGCGGAGGGCGAGACCGACGACGAGGACGTGCGGGCGCTGCGGCGCCGGCAGCTGCGCAACCTGCTGACCACGCTGCTGCTGTCCACGGGCGTGCCGATGCTGGTCGCCGGCGACGAGATGGGCCGCACCCAGCGCGGCAACAACAACGCCTACTGCCAGGACAACGAGATCGGCTGGGTCGACTGGCGGCTGCTGGAGGAGCCGGGCTGGCAGGCCCTGTTCCAGCTCACCTCCCGCCTGATCGGGCTGCGCCACCGTCACCCGGTGCTGCGCCGCCGGGCGTTCTTCTCCGGCCGGCCGCACTCGGCGGACGGGCTGCGGGACCTGGCCTGGTTCACCCCGCGGGGCACGGAGATGACGGAGGGCGACTGGTACGCGCCCGCGGCCACGCTGGGGATGTACCTGTCCGGCCGGGACATACCCGGCCGCGACGAGCGTGGCGCGGCCGTCGTCGACGACAGCTTCCTGGCCGTCCTGCACGCCGGGGACCGGCCCGTGGACTTCGAGCTGCCCGGGCCGCCGTGGGCGACGCGCTACGACGTCGTGGTCGACACCTCGCGGGAGGACCAGTCGGGGCCGCCGGGCACCGGGCACCGGGCGGGGGCGGCGATCACCGTGCCCGCCCGCTCGGTCCTGCTGCTGCGGGTGGCCGCCTGACGTCCGCGCAGGTCGTAGGACCGACGGCGGAGAGGGGTCCGGCGAAAACTCGGTGGGCGGCGCCCCGGCCAGTCCGTACGCTCGCTACTGATGGCCACTGCACAGACACCCACCGAGGACCGAACCGGCCACAGCGCCGTCCGCACCCTGCTGCGGCTGTGGCCGTACGTGCGGCCCGTGCGCCTGCGGCTGTTCACCGCCGCGTTCGTCGCGGTCGTCGCCTCCTGCCTGGGGCTGGTGATACCGCTGGTCCTGAAGTGGATGGTCGACGGGCCGGTGGCCGGCCGGGACCCCGGCGGCGTGTGGCTCGGCGCGCTGTACCTGCTGCTGCTCGGGCTGGCCGAGGCGCTGCTGTTCGGGCTGCGGCGGTGGCTGGTGGCCCGGCCGCTGTCGCACGTCGAGGCGCGGATGCGGGCGGACCTGTACGGGCACCTGCAGCGGCTGCCGGTGGCGTTCCACGACCGGTGGGCGTCCGGGCAGTTGCTCTCCCGGGGCACGACGGACCTGATGCTGCTGCGGATGTTCCTCGCCTTCCCGCTGACGTTCCTGGTGGTCAACTCGGTGACGATCGCCGTGGGCGTGGCCGTCATGCTGCTGCAGGACCGGACGCTGGGCCTGGTCGTCCTCGGGCCCGCCCTGCCCGTGCTGGTCACGTGCGTGGTGTTCGAGAAGCGGTACGCGGGTGCGGCGCGGCGCGCGCAGGACCAGGTCGGCGACCTGACGACCGTGGTGGAGGAGAGCGTGCTCGGCATCCGCGTCGTCAAGGGCTTCGGACGGCACCGGAGCCAGGCGCGGGCGTTCGGTGAGCTGTCGCGCACGCTGCGGGACACGGAGCTGCGCAAGTCCCGCCTGCTGGCCTCCATCTGGGCGGTCATCATGACCCTGCCGGAGCTGTCCGTCGGGGCGGCGCTGGTGGCGGGGGCCGTGCGGGTCGCCGACGGGGAGCTGTCGGCGGGCACCCTGGTGGCGTTCCTGTCGACGGCGCTGGCGCTGCGGTGGCCGGTGGAGTCCATCGGGTTCCTGCTGGCGATGAGCCAGGAGGCGGCGACGGCGACGGAGCGGTACTTCGAGGTACTGGACGCCGAGCCGGAGGAGCCCGGCGGCTCCCCCGCCCTGGCCGCGGGCCGCCGTGCCTCCCTCGGCGCCGCACACCCGGCAGGTGCCGCCGGGACGGCACGGACGGGCGAGGCGGACACCGGCGATGCGGACGTCCCCCGTCCGGGCGAAGCCGGGAGCCCGGACCGGCCGCCCCGCGGCGCCGGACCGCGCGGCGTCCCCGGGCTCGGCGCGGGCACCGGGCGGGGGGACGGCCTGCGGTTCGAGCGGGTCCGCTTCCGCCACCCCGACGCCCCGCCCGGCTCCCCGCCGATCCTCGACGGCGTCGACCTCCACATCCGCTCCGGCGAGTCCATGGCCCTCGTCGGCGCGACCGGGAGCGGCAAGACCACGCTCACCGCGCTCGTCCCCCGCCTGTACGAGGTCACCTCGGGCCGGATCACCCTGGACGGCGAGGACATCGCCGCCATGCCCCGCGAGGAGCTGCGCGCCAGGGTCGCCGTGGCCTTCGAGGAACCCACCCTGTTCTCCGCGAGCGTCGGCGAGAACGTCCTGATGGGCGCCGGCGACGGGGCGGGCACCGCCGAACTGGACCGCGCGCTGGCCGTCGCGCAGGCCGACTTCGTGCACGCCCTCCCGCAGGGCGCCGACACCCGCGTGGGCGAGCAGGGCCTCAGTCTCTCCGGCGGCCAGCGGCAGCGGGTCGCCCTCGCCCGCGCCGTCGTCGGCAGCCCCCGCTTCCTGGTGCTGGACGACCCCCTGTCCGCCCTGGACGTGCACACCGAGGCCGCCGTGGAGGCCGCGCTGCGGCACGTCCTCGCCGGCACGACCGCGCTGATCGTGGCGCACCGCCCCTCGACGGTCCTGCTGGCCGACCGGGTGGCCCTGCTCTCCGGCGGCCGGATCACCGCCGTCGGCACCCACCAGGAACTGCTGCGCGGCAACCCCGAGTACGCGCACCTGATGTCCGGAACGCAGGAGGAGGCCCGATGACGGCCCCCACGACGTCCGTCGCCGTCGCCGACGACGAACCGGACCCGCCGGGCGGGCAGGACACCGGCGACCCCTTCGACCGCGACGTCCTGCCCACGCCGCCGGGCGCCACCACCGCCCTGCTGCGCTCCCTGCTCGCGCCGATGAGGGCCCGGGTCACCGGCACCACGCTCCTGCTGCTGCTCCAGCAGGCGGCGGTCCAGGCGGGCCCGCTGCTGGTCGCCTACGCGATCGACCGGGCCGTACCGGCGCTGCGCGCCGGCGACCGCGGCCCGCTGGTCGCGGTCGCGGCCGCCTACCTGCTGTGCGCGGCGGCGTCCGGCGCGCTGCAGTACGCCTTCGTCGTCACCTCGGCCCGCGTCAGCCAGGACGTGCTGCTGGACCTGCGCGGCCGGATCTTCCGCCACGCGCAGGCACTCAGCGTCGACTTCCACGAGCGGTACACGTCGGGCCGGCTCATCTCCCGGTCCACGACGGACGTCGAGTCGCTGCGCGAACTGCTGAACGAGGGCTTGCAGGAACTCGTCAGCGTCGTGCTGTCGTTCGTCTACATCTCGGCGATGCTGCTGTGGCTGGACCTCGGGCTCGGCACGGTCGCGGTGGCCTCCTTCGGGCCGCTGTACCTGCTGATCCGCCTCTACCGGCGGCGCGCGGGACGGGTGTTCCGGGCGCGGTCCACCGCGATCGCCGCGGTGATCGTGAGGTTCGTGGAGACGATGAACGGCATCCGGCCGGTGCGCGCGTTCCGCCGCGAGGCCGCCAACGACGCCGCGTTCCGGGTCCTGAACCGGCGGCACGAACGGACCAACGGGGACTCGCTCCTGGAGATGGCCCGCTACGTCGTCGGGTCCCGGCTGGTGGCCAACACGGCGGTCGCGCTGATCGTGCTGTGGGGCGCCCGGCGGGTGGCGGGCGGGTCGCTGGAGCTGGGTGTGCTGGCGGCAGCGGTGCTGTACCTGCGCCGTCTGTACGACCCGATCGACCGGCTCGGCATGTTCCTCAACTCCTACCAGTCGGCGGCCGCCTCGCTGGAGAAGATCGCGGGGCTGCTCGCGCAGACGCCGTCCGTGCCCGAGCCCTCCGCGCCGAAACGGCTGCCGGCCCGCCGCTCGGGGCTGCCCGGCCGCGAGGTCGTCTTCGACGGGGTCGGGTTCGGCTACCGCACCGGCGGGGAGGTGCTGCCCCGCTTCGACCTGACGATCCCGGCCGGGCAGACGGTCGCGGTGGTCGGCTCCACCGGCGCGGGCAAGTCGACGCTGGCCAAGCTGCTGGCCCGCTTCTACGACCCCACCGCCGGCCGGGTCCTGCTCGACGGGGTCGACCTGCGCGACCTTTCCGTGTCCGAACTGCGGCGCGGGGTCGTGATGGTGACGCAGGAGGCGTTCCTGTTCTCCGGCACGGTCGCCGACAACATCGCCGTCGGCCGCCCCGACGCGACCCGCGAGGAGATCGAGCAGGCGGCGAAGGCGATCGGCGCCCACGACTTCGTCGCCGCCCTGCCCGACGGCTACGACACGGACGTCCGCAAGCGCGGCGGCCGCGTCTCCGCCGGCCAGCGCCAGCTGGTGGCGTTCGCCCGGGCGCTGCTCGCCGACCCGGCGGTGCTGATCCTGGACGAGGCGACCAGCTCGCTCGACGTGCCGGGCGAGAAGGCGGTGCAGCGGGCGATGGCCACGGTGCTGACGGACCGTACGGCCGTGGTGATCGCGCACCGGCTCTCCACGGTGGAGATCGCCGACCGGGTGCTGGTGATGGAGCGGGGCCGGATCGTGGAGGACGGCCGTCCGGCCGACCTGGTCGCCGGCACGGGCCGCTTCGCCGCCCTGCACCGGGCCTGGCGCGACAGCCTCGCCTGAGCCGGGGGCCGCGATGATCGACGCGTACGAGGACCCCGGGACCCCGGACTGCCGGGGCGGCGCCCGGTACCTGTGGTGGCTGGTCGCCCGGCAGCCGGGCCGGTGCCTTGCGGGGGCGGTGCTGGCCGGCGTCTGGATGGTGCTGCTGGCGGTGGCGCCCTACCTGCTGTCCCGGGCGGTCGACGACGGGCTCCAGCGGGGCGACACGACCGCGCTGGCGGGCTGGACGGGTGCGCTGGTCGCGGCCGGGACGGTCAACGCCTGGGTGGGCGCGATGCGGCACCGCACGATGACGCGGGTGCGCATGGACGCCAACTTCCGCACGGTCAAGGTCGTCGTCCAGCAGGCCGTCCGGCTCGGGGCGGCGCTGCCCGGACGGGTGGGCGCCGGGGAGGTCGTCACCATCGGCGTCGGCGACGTGCAGACGATCAGCCAGTCGCTGACGATGGTCGGGCCAGGCGTCGGGTCGGTGGTCGTGTACGCGGTCGTCGCCGCGCTGCTGCTGCCGGTCTCGCCGCTGCTGGCCGCGGTGGTGCTGCTCGGCGTTCCGCTGACCGCCGTGGTGGTGGGCCCGCTGCTCGGGCGCCTGCAGGGCGCGGAGGGCGAGTACCGCGAGCGGCAGGCCGCGCTGACGGCCCGGATCGGCGATCTCGCGGGCGGTCTGCGGGTCCTCGGCGGCCTCGGCGGCAAGGCCCTCCTCGCCGGCGCGTTCCGCCGGGACTCGGGCCGGTTGCTGGCGCAGGGCTACCGGGTGGGCGCGGTGACCAGCTGGATCCAGTCGCTCGGGGTGGGGCTGCCCACCCTGTTCCTCGCCGCGGTGACCTGGCCGGCGGCCCGGCTCGCCGCCCGCGGGGAGATCACCGTGGGGCAGTTGGTGTCGGTGTACGGGTACGTCGCGGTGCTGGTGGGGCCGGTGGCGTTCCTGATCGAGATGGGGCACCAGATGAGCCGCGCCCTGGTGGCGGCCCGCCGGGTCGTGCGGCTGCTGCGGCTGGAACCGGCCGCGGACACCGGCACGCGCGGGGCCCCCGCGGAGCCGTCGGTGCTGCACGACGCGGACTCCGGGGTCCGGGTGCCGCCGGGCCGGCTGACGGCGCTGGTCTGCGCCCGGCCCGCCGACGCGGTCGCCGTCGTCGACCGCCTGGGCCGGTACGCGCCCTCGGCGGCGACCTGGGGCGGTGTCCCGCTGGCCGAGATCCCGCTCGCCCAGGTCCGGTCACGGATCCTGGTCGCCGACCACGAGGCCGACCTGTTCGCCGGGCCGCTGCGGGAGCTGGTCGGCGGGTGCGAGGAGCACGGGGAGCCGGACCTCACACGTGCGGTGCACGCGGCCGCGGCGGACGACATCGTGCGGCACCTGCCCGGCGGTCTCGACTCGCCGGTGGCGGCCCAGGGCCGCAGCCTGTCCGGCGGTCAGCGGCAGCGGGTGCGGCTGGCGCGGGCGCTGCTGGCCGACCCCGAGGTGCTGCTCGCCGTGGAGCCGACCTCGGCGCTCGACGCGCACACCGAGGCGGTCGTCGCGGAGCGGCTGCGGCGGGCGCGGGCGGGCCGTACGACCGTGGTGACCACCACGTCCCCGCTCGTGCTCGACCACGCCGACACCGTGCACTACCTGGTCGACGGCAAGGTCGCCGCCACCGGCCGGCACCGCGAGCTCCTCACCGCGGAGGCGGGTTACCGGGCACTGGTGGCCCGGGACGCGGAGACGCCGAAGACGGGAGAAGAGGGAGAAGAGGCGGAAGCGGGCGGCACCGGGGAGAGCGGCCGGGCCGGCGACGCCGAGGGGGTGGTCCGGTGACCCCTGCGACGGACGGCTCGGGGCGGCTGCCCGTCGCCTCCCGCGGCGAGGTGCGGCGGGCAGCCGTACGGCTGGTGCGGGCCGACGGGCGGGCCTTCGCCGCCGCGGTCGTCCTGAACGCGCTGACCGCCGCGGCCGGACTCGCCGGGCCGTGGCTGCTGGGGAGGATCATCGACGGGGTCCGGGCCGGCCGCGGGACGGAGGCCGTGGACGGGCCGGCGCTCGCCATCCTCGCGTGCGCGGCGGCGGAGCTGCTGCTGGCGCGCTGGGCGCGGTACCTGGGCCACCGGTTCGGGGAGCGGACGCTGGCACGGGTGCGCGAGGAGTTCGTCGACCGGACGCTGGCCCTGCCCGCGTCGGTGGTGGAGCGGGCCGGCACCGGTGATCTGACGGCGCGCGGCACCGCCGACGTGGCCACCGTCGGCACCACCCTGCGCGACGCCGGGCCCGAACTGCTCATCAAGGGCGCGCAGGCGCTGTTCGTGCTCGGCGCGGTCGTCGTGCTCGACCCGCTGCTGGGCGCGGTCGCCGTGCTCGGGCTGGCGCCGATCTGGTGGAGCCTGCGCTGGTACCTGCGCCGGGCGCGGGACGGCTACCTCGCGGAGGGCGCGGCCACCTCCGACGTCGCCGAGGTCCTCGCGGCGACGGCGGCCGGGGCGCGCACGGTCGAGGCTTTCCGGCTCGGGCGACGGCGGACTGCGGCCGCCCGCGACGCGCTGGAGACGTCCCGCCGCACCCGCATGTACACCCTGTACCTGCGCTCGGTGTTCTTCCCGGTGGTGGAGGTGTCGTACGTGCTGCCCGTGGGGGGCGTGCTGCTGATCGGCGGAGTGCTGCACGCGCACGGCGCGGCCGGCCTCGGCGAGGTGGTGGCGGCCACGCTGTACCTGCGGCAACTGGCCGAACCGCTGGACCAGGTGCTGATGCGGGTCGAGCAACTGCAGAACAGCGGCGCCTCGTTCGCGCGGGTGGAGGGACTGGCCGCCGCCCCGCGGGCCCCCGGTGACCGGGCCCCGTCCGTCCGGGCGGGCGGCCCCGCCGCCACCCCGCCGGAGCCGGCTGACGACCGTATCGACGTGACGGGCGCCCGGTACGCCTACGAGCACGGTGGCGAGGTGCTGCGCGGGATCGACCTGGCGGTGCGGCCCGGTGAACGGCTGGCCCTGGTCGGCCCCTCCGGTGCAGGCAAGACCACGCTCGGCAGGCTGCTGGCCGGCATCGACGCGCCGACTGCGGGCTCGGTGACGGTCGGCGGGGTGCCGGTCGCCGCCCTCGCACCCGAGCGGCTGCGCCGGCAGGTCGTCCTGGTCACCCAGGAGCACCACGTGTTCCTCGGCACGGTCCGCGACAACCTGCTGATCGCCGAACCGGGTGCCACCGACGCGCGGCTGTGGTCGGCGCTGGCCGCGGTCGGCGCGGACGAGTGGGTCCGGCGGCTGCCGGACGGCCTGGACACCGTGCTCGGGCCGGACGGCCGCCGCACCGACGGCTCGCAGGCCCAGCAACTCGCCCTCGCCCGCGTGGTGCTGGCCGACCCGCACACGCTGATCCTGGACGAGGCCACGGCCCTGCTCGACCCCGCGACCGCGCGGCACACCGAGCGTGCCCTGGCCGCCGTGCTGCGCGGCCGCACCGTCATCGCCATCGCGCACCGCCTGCACACCGCCCACGACGCGGACCGGGTCGCCGTCATGGAGGACGGACGGCTGACCGAACTGGGCACGCACGACGAACTGGTGGCGGCGGACGGGGCCTACGCGGACCTGTGGGGGACGTGGCACGGGGACGGGGCCGCGCACCGCGACGCGACGACGCGAACCGGCCAAGGGGACGACAGAAACGCCGCCCTCGAAGCCGCCCACGCGGAGGGCGGGGTTGCGGCCCGCGAGAACGCTCAGGGGGACGCCGAGGCCGCCGCCCACGGAGACGGCGGGATCGCCACCCCCGGGAACGCTCACGGGGAGGACGGGGTCGCCCCTCACGGGGACCGGACGTGACGCGGTCCGCCCGCGAGCTGAGCTCGCCGGGGGAGGACAATCCGACTTTCCCTGCGGGACGTCGTTGCGGCGTCGCCCGTCCCCGGCCGCCATGTGCCAGGGTGGGCCCATGAACGCGGCAACTGCCTCCACCGGTCCCGTACGCGCCGTCGTGGCCGCGCCCCGGCCCGAACACGTGGTACGGGCGGTGACGAACCTGCTGACGTCGGCCGACCGGCCGGTCGAGGTGGAGGTCGTCCTCTACGGGGCGGGCCTCGACCTGGTCCTCGGCGACGAGACCGCGGAGCAGATGGCCCGGCTGCGCCAGGCCGGAGCGCGTCTGTTCGCCTGTGCCGACAGCCTGGCCGGCCGCGGCCTGGGAGCCGGTCATGTCCTGCCCGGCGTCGAGGTGGTGCCGGCGGCCGTGTGGCACGTGGCCCTGCGCCAGCACGAGGGATGGTCGCTCGTACCGGTGTGGTGAGCACGGCCCGCACGCAGGTCTGGGCTCGGGCCGGCACGCCTCGTCGGGCGCCCGCGCCCCGGTCCGCGGGGGCGGTGGCGTCCCGGCCGGGGCGGCGACCCGCGGATGCGTGCGCCTGCGTTCCAGGTGGCTCCACACCCGTCGTACGACGACCTGAGTCGCTGTCAGCCACGTCGCACAAACCCTGAGCGAGGGCGGCGCCCCGGGGTGAGACCGGCGCCGGACAGCGCACCGGATGAGGCGTGGCGGCCCCCGCCGGCGGTACCGATCCGGCGGTCCGGCACAGCCGGCTCCGACAGTCCGCGCACCCACCCGGGGCCGGCCCGGACGCCGCCCCCGGAGCGCGGCACGCAGGGCGGCGGACCGATGTGATCCGGCCACAGCGGCGGCACCCAACGCCGGTCTCCTGAACATCCACGCGGCATCTTGTCCGTATACCGAACAGGAACATCCGGACACCGAACGATTTCCGGCCAAATTCCTGACGCGCTCCTGACAGAAACCGCGATCTCCTGTCACCCTTCCCACGGCCGCCCTCACAGCAACGTCACAGGACCCCCACGGTTCCGCCTGTGGTCCGGCCCGGCACTTCCGCACCTGGTTCCGCGTTCCGCCCCGTTCTGCCCGGACGGCCGACCCGCCGCCCGGATCTCCCCTGGCCGCGCGATGCGCGGCCGCGCAGAAGGAGTCAGCGTTGAGAAGCAGTTCCTCCCCCTCCCGCAGACGCACCTCGCACGCCTCGCGCCGTCGCGCGGCCGGCGTCGCGCTCGCCGGCGTGGCCGCCCTGGTCGCCGCGGCCGTCCAGTCCGGCACCGCGACCGCCGCCCCCGGCCAGGAGTCCGCCGGCCGCACCGGCTCGGCCCACACGGCGGTGAGGCTCACCCCCTCGCAGCGTGCCGAACTGATACGGGACGCCGACGGCGCCACCGCGCGGACCGCTGCGGACCTCGGGCTCGGCAGCCAGGAGAAGCTGGTCGCCAAGGACGTCGTCAAGGACGCCGACGGCACCGTCCACACCCGCTACGAGCGCACCTACGCGGGCCTGCCCGTCCTCGGCGGCGACCTCATCGTGGACACGGCCGCCTCGGGGAGGACCACGAACGTCATCAGGGCCACGCGCGCCGCGCTCAAGGTCTCCGACCTCACCCCGGACGTCTCGCGGGCGGCCGCCGAGAAGCAGGCCGTCCAGCGCGCCAAGGCTCTCGGCGGGACCAGGACCGCGGCGGACAGCGCCCGCAAGGTGATATGGGCGGCGAGCGGCACACCGGTCCTGGCGTACGAGACCGTCGTCGGCGGACTGCAGGACGACGGCACCCCGAACGAGCTCCACGTCGTCACCGACGCGGCCACCGGCGCGAAGCTCTACGAGTACCAGGGCGTCGAGACCGGCACCGGCAACACGATGTACAGCGGCACGGTGCCGCTGACGACCACGCTGTCGGGTTCGACGTACACACTCAACGACGGCGCGCGCGGCGGCCACAAGACGTACAACCTCAACCGCGGCACCTCCGGCACCGGCACCCTGTTCTCGCAGACCAGCGACACATGGGGCAACGGCACCGCGTCGAACGCGGCCACGGCGGCCGCCGACGCGCACTACGGCGCCGCGGTCACCTGGGACTTCTACAAGAACACCTTCGGCCGCAGCGGCATCCGAAACGACGGCAGGGCCGCGTACTCCCGCGTCCACTACGGCAACGCGTACGTCAACGCGTTCTGGGACGACAGCTGCTTCTGCATGACCTACGGCGACGGCTCCGGCAACACCCACCCGCTGACCTCGCTGGACGTCGCCGGCCACGAGATGAGCCACGGCGTCACCTCCAACACCGCGAACCTCAACTACAGCGGCGAGTCCGGCGGCCTGAACGAGGCGACCTCCGACATCTTCGGCACGGGCGTGGAGTTCTACGCCGCCAACTCCTCGGACATCGGTGACTACCTCATCGGCGAGGAGATCGACATCAACGGCGACGGCAGCCCGCTGCGCTACATGGACAAGCCGAGCAAGGACGGGGCGTCCAAGGACAACTGGTACTCCGGCATCGGATCGGTGGACGTGCACTACTCGTCCGGTCCGGCCAACCACTTCTTCTACCTGCTGTCCGAGGGCAGCGGCGCCAAGGTCGTCAACGGCGTCAGCTACAACTCGCCCACGGCGGACGGGCTTCCGGTCACCGGCATCGGCCGGGACAAGGCGCTGGCGATCTGGTACCGGGCGCTGACCACGAAGTTCACCTCCACGACCAACTACGCGGGCGCCCGCACCGGCACGCTCGCGGCGGCGGGTGAGCTGTACGGCACCTCCAGCGCCGAGTACAAGGCGGTGCAGGACGCGTGGGCGGGCGTCGCGGTCGGCTCGCGCTCGGGCGGTGGCGGCGGTACCGGCACGTCGTTCGAGAACACCACCGACGTCTCGATCCCGGACCACGGCTCGGCGGTCACCTCGTCGATCACCGTCTCCGGCCGGAGCGGCAACGCCCCCTCCAACCTGCAGGTGTCGGTCGACATCGTGCACACCTGGCGCGGTGACCTCGTGGTCGACCTGATCGGCCCGTCCGGCACCGCCTACCGGCTGAAGAACTCCAGCGGCTCCGACTCGGCGGACGACGTGCACGCGACCTACACGGTCAACGCCTCCGCCGAGACGGCCAACGGCACGTGGAAGCTGCGCGTCCAGGACGTGGCCACGTACGACACCGGCTACATCGACGGCTGGAAGCTGACCTTCCCGTAAGCCCCTCGGGCACCAGCGGTCAGGGCGCCGTCCCGGAGGTCAGAGGCCCGGGGCGGCGCCCGTTCACATGCCCGCAACGTTTACCGGACAGTCAAGTTTTGGCCAACATCACTTCCGCCCGATGACATGTACGCGGCGGAGGTGCCAATCTTCGTGCACCGCCGCACGAGCGCAGAACCCCCATCCAATTCCGGCCGGTGCCCCACGCCGCCCCGGACTCCCCCCAAGGAGCTTGTGTGACCCCCCTCTACGCGCGTCACAAGCGCACCACTCTGGCCGTCGCCACCGCTGTCGCGGCCGGAGCCCTCCTCGGCACCGCTCTGACCACGAGCGCCTCGGCCCAGCCCGCGGCAGCCGCCCCCGCCGGGAGCACGGCCCTCGCCGCCGCACCCACCGCGCTCACCGCCTCCGCCCGCGCCTCGCTGATCCAGCAGGCCCAGGCGGACGTGGCGCAGACGGGCCGTCAGATAGGCCTCGGCGCCGACGAGAAGCTGGTCGTCAAGGACGTCGTCAAGGACGCCGACGGCACCGTCCACACGCGCTATGAGCGCACCTACGCGGGCCTGCCCGTGCTCGGCGGCGACCTCATCGTCCACACCGACAAGTCGGGGAAGACGCGGGGGGTCACGAAGGCGACGCAGGCGTCGCTCAAGGTCGCCTCGCTCAAGCCGCAGATCGCCGCCGCCAAGGCGGAGAAGCAGGCGCTGAGCGCGGCGCAGGCCGCCGGCTCGGACAAGACGGTCGCCGACCAGGCCCCGCGCAAGGTCATCTGGGCGGGCGAGGGCACGCCGGTCCTCGCCTACGAGACGGTCGTCGGCGGACTGCAGGACGACGGCACCCCGAACGAGCTCCACGTGATCACCGACGCGGCCACCGGCAAGAAGCTCTACGAGTACCAGGGCATCGAGACCGGCACCGGCAAGACGCTGTACGCGGGCACGGTCACCCTCAACACCACGCTGTCGGGCTCGACGTACCAGCTCTACGACACCACGCGCGGCGGCCACAAGACGTACAACCTGGCCGGCCGCACCTCTGGCACCGGTTCGCTCTTCACCGACGCCGACGACGTCTGGGGCACCGGCACCGCCTCCAGCTCCATCGCCGACCAGACGGCCGCCGCCGACGCCGCCTACGGCGCGCAGGCCACCTGGGACTTCTACAAGAACACGTTCGGCCGCAGCGGTATCAAGAACAACGGCGTCGGCGCGTACTCCCGCGTCCACTACGGCGACCAGTACGTGAACGCGTTCTGGGACGACTCCTGCTTCTGCATGACCTACGGCGACGGCTCGGGCAACACCCACCCGCTGACCTCGCTGGACGTCGCCGGCCACGAGATGAGCCACGGCGTCACCTCCAACACCGCCGGCCTCAACTACAGCGGCGAGTCCGGCGGCCTGAACGAGGCGACCTCCGACATCTTCGGCACGGGCGTGGAATTCGCCGCGGGCAACGCCTCGGACGCCGGTGACTACCTCATCGGCGAGAAGATCAACATCAACGGCAACGGCACCCCGCTGCGCTACATGGACAAGCCCAGCAAGGACGGCGGCTCGGCCGACTACTGGTCCTCCTCGGTCGGCAGCAAGGACGTGCACTACTCGTCCGGCGTCGCCAACCACTTCTTCTACCTCCTGTCCGAGGGCAGCGGCGCGAAGACGATCAACGGGGTCTCGTACAACTCCCCGACGTACAACGGCTCCACGGTCACCGGCATCGGCCGCGCCAAGGCGCTCCAGATCTGGTACAAGGCGCTGACGTCCTACATGACGTCGTCGACGAACTACAAGGCCGCCCGCACGGCGACCCTGAACGCGGCGTCGGCCCTGTACGGCTCCGGCAGCACCGAGTACAACGCGGTGGCCTCCGCCTGGGCCGCCGTCAACGTCAACTGACGTCGGACAGCCAGGGGTCGGCACCCGGGAGGATCGTCCTCCCGGGGCGCGCCCAGCTCGGGGTCGTCGACCGTCGTGATGGTGCCCAGGGCCTGGTACTG